>NZ_JBGLYH010000019.1:0-62018 GCF_041414475.1 Pseudodesulfovibrio karagichevae | reverse complement strand
GGGGAAGGGGAGAGGGAAACCCTTTTCTCAAAGGGTTTCCCTCTCCCCTTCCCCCGGTCTTCCATGGCATCTTTTGATATTGTCTCGGGGGCGGCATCGAAGTACAACGGGGCTGGAGACATCAGCCGTCATGCGTAAAATGCTTGTGATCACCCGAGACGGGAGCCGGTCGGAGGAGATCGGCGGCCTGTTCGGCCAGGAAAAACACACCGAGAACGGGGCGGTTCCGACTTCCAAGGACGCGCCGCCGGACCGGGAGGTGGACACCCTGTTCGTGGACGTGGAGTCCCTGTTGGGCAAGCACACGTCCGTGGCCAAGGGGCTGGAGGGGCTGTGGTCGCAGTACCCGTCGGCGGCCATTGTTGTCCTGGCGGACGAGGCCAACACCCACCACGCCGTGGACGCGGTCAAGGCCGGGGCCTTCGACTATCTGACGAGGCCCGTGGAGCGCGAGGAGCTGGACCTGATCGTGGACAAGGTCCGCGAATCCGACGTGCTCAAGTCCGAGCTCGACTACCTGCGCGGCCAGTTCTGGAACGAGGACTCGCTGGAATACGTGGACACCCGCAGCCGGGCCATGCGCGACGTCTTCGTCAAAATCCGCCAGGTGGCCGGAACCCGGACCACGGTCCTGCTCACGGGCGAGACCGGCACGGGCAAGTCGCTCATCGCCAAGCTCATCCACGCCCACTCCAACCGCAAGAGCCAGCCGTTCATCAGCGTGCACTGCGGGGCCATCCCGGACACCCTGGTGGAGAGCGAATTGTTCGGCCACGAGAAGGGCGCCTTCACGGGCGCGGTCCGGCGCAAGCTCGGCAAGTTCGAGCTGGCCCACGGGGGCACCATTTTTCTGGACGAGATCGGCACAGTCTCGCAGTCGGTCCAGGTCAAGCTGCTGAACGTCATCCAGGAACGGTTCATCCAGCGCGTGGGGGGCGAGTCCGACATCCCGGTGGACGTGCGCATCATCGCGGCCACCAACGAGAATATGAACGAGCTGTGCGAGCGCGGCAAGTTCCGGCGCGACCTGTTCTACCGGCTGAACGTCTTCCCCATCCGCATTCCCCCCCTGCGCGAACGGCGCGAGGACATCCCGAGGCTCTCCGAGGTCTTCATCCAGCAGTTCAACGGACTGCTCAACACCGAGGTCAAGGGCATCCACCCGCAGGTCCTGGACCGGCTCATGGAATACGAATGGCCGGGCAACGTGCGCGAGCTGGAGAACGTCATCGAGCGGGCCTGCATCCTGGAGACCGGGGACGTGCTCCTGCCCGAGAGCTTCCCGCCGGACCTCCTGGACACCCAGGGCGAGGTGGTCACCTCGCCGGTCCGGACCAGCCTGCCCCTCAAGGAGGCGCGGCGCATCACCGTGGACCGGTTCGAGCGCCAGTACCTGTCGAGCCTGCTCGAGCAGTGCAACGGCGTGGTCAAGGACGCGGCCGGGCGCGCGGGCGTGACCACCCGGCAGTTGTCCAAGCTCCTGGGCCGCCACGGGCTGGACAAGATGGACTTTCGAAAGAGGAATCGATAGTTCCGTTTTTGAGACAATCAGAATTAAAAATTCCTTTAATTCTGCAACTAGTTGAATACATGATGATTTTCTACGCCGCCACAGACCGTCTCAGCCACCGGAAAGGTGTTTTCACCACCCCTGCGGCCCGGCGTTGCGAAAAACGGGAACAAAAAGTTCCGACAATTGTTCTACCGTTGTACAATTTTTATAAGCAATTTCAAGTAATTATGTATTTGGCATGCTCCATGCTTTTCCCGCTACTTCAAAACCACCTGGTAGAGAAGTTCGATGCAGCAAGAGAAACAACACCGACGCGACACGGTCACGGTCAAGGGCATGGTCGTTCCCAGGCAATGGGACGAGCAATTCCGCGTGACCGAGGTGCTCATCGCCTGCAAGGACGAGCGGGAAATTCTCGTGGAGAATTTCAAGAGCCTCCCGAACCTCCTGTCCCTGTCCAGGGCGGAGGCGGTCTTCACCGGCGTGGTCCGCAAGGAGCGCGGCGTTGAGTCCATGGTCGTGGAGAGCTTCACGCCCGTGGAAAACAACATCCCAGGATAGCCCATGCGAAAACAACTGATTCCCCTGCTGCTGGCTGCGGCCCTTTGTCTCATCCCCTCCCTGTCCCTGGCCGAGGGCGCCTCGACCTTCTGGGGCCTGGTGGTCAACACCGACTTCGGCCTGGTGCTCAAGGACGGCGACACGGAGTACCTGCTCCTCGGCGTGGAGCAGGACCCCACCGCGCTGGAAGGCAGGACCTGCGAGGTCACCGGCACCGTGACGAACTCCCTGGGCATCGACAGCATCGATGTCGAGACCATCGAGGTTATCGGCGACACCTCGTCGATGAACTATACATCTATGAACCTCAAACGCGGCGAGCGGCCCCACCGCCTCGCCTGACGAGCCCACACGGCTTCGAGATCACCATGGACACGACAACCAGAGAAGACGACGCCCGCGACGACATGCGGGAGGTCCGCATTTCCTCGGGCATCACGCCCGACGATGTGGAAACCATCCTGAACATGGCCGCCTCCAGCGGACTGTTTTCGGCAGACGCCATGCTGTCCGCCGAGGACATGGCCTGGGACTGCGCGTACGGCAACGGCGAGGAGGCGCAGACCTTCCTCCTGGCCAAGGTCTGCGACGCGCAGGGCGAGCGGATCATCGGGTTCCTCTGCTACGGCCCGATCATGTACTGGCCCGGCGAGTTCGAGCTCTACGGCATCACCGTGGACCCCGAGTTCCGGAGGCTGGGCATCGGCTCGGCCCTGGTGGCCGAGATGACCCGGCGGGCGGTCGGGGAGCTGGGCCGATCGATTTTCCTGGAAACCGGCGAGGGGCGCGCCTTCGAAAACGCCCGGCTGTTCTACGAGGCCAACGGCTTCTCGGTCCAGCGCCGGTTCTGCAAGCAGTTCATTCCCATGGACGGCGGTCTTGTCTACCGCCTCAACATCGACGAAGAAGACGCCGACAACAACTATCAATAGAGGAGCGGGAGAAGATGGCTACCGACGTGTACGAAGATTCCCTGTTCGGACAGATACTCCCCCTGGATTGGGACAATGAAACCGTTTCCGGCGTGGTCCTGCTCGTGGATGGCGAGGAGGAGTTTATCGTGGAGCCCGACGAGAACGGCGAGAGCCTGATCGAGTATATCGACAGGTGGGTCACGGCCGAAGGCGTGGTCGTGGAGGACGAGGACGAGCTGCGCATCAAGGTGCGCAACTACACCCTCGAGGACGAGATCGACTACGATACCGACGAGGACTGGTAGGGCCGTCCGCGCCCCACTCTCGAACGTGCTTCCGCCCCGGCGGCAGCGGTGAATTTCCATGATGCATCCCAAGACCGAAGTGCGCTTCGTCGACCCGACCATCGGGTACGGCGTGTTCGCCGCCGAGGACATCCCGCGCGGCACCATCGTCTACGTCCGCGACCCGCTGGAGGCGGCCTACGTGGCCCGCACCGCCAACCGGACCGTCGTGGACGACACCCCCGGCAAGACCGCGTACGCCGACGAGTCCGGCGTGCACATCGTCAGCCGCGACAACGCGCGCTACGTCAACCACCGTTGCGACTGCAACGTCATGGCCACGGCCTACGGCTTCGAGATCGCGGTGCGCGACATCTGGAAGGGCCAGGAGATCTGCGAGGAGTACGGCCTGTTCGACCTGGGCCGGGACATCCCCCTGAGCTGCGGCTGCACCCGCTGCCGCAAACGGCTGCGCCCCGACGATCTGGAACGGTTCCACGCGGCCTGGGACGGGCTCATCCGGGACGCCTTGGCCAAGACGGCCGACGTGCCCCAGCCGCTCATGGCCTGCATGGACGGCGAGACCAAGCACCGGCTGCGCGCCTACCTCTGCGGCGAGGAGCCCTACCTTTCGGTGACCGCCCTGCACCGCCCCCCGGCCATCCTGTCCGCGGTCCCGCCCGACAACCTCAAGCCCGCCCCATTCGGGGTCAACGGCTGAGAGATTGAGGCGGATCGTTGCGGCGCATGCCGCATGCACCACCCGGCCGGCCCACGGCGGCCCGGTTCCCCGGAGAGGGAGGTAACGGTATGGGGCTCATCCGCCTGCTGCTCGCCTTCGCGGTCTTCAACTCGCACTTCCCCACCTTCGAAGGGGCGCCCCTGGTCAACGGCCACGAGGCGGTGCTGACCTTTTTCGCCATCTCCGGCTTTTACATGGCCCTGGTCCTGGATCGGTCCTACCGCGACGCGCGCTCCTTCTACTGGAGCCGTTTCCTGACCCTGTACCCCATGTACGTCCTGGCCCTGGTGATCAGCCTGGGGCTGTTGACCAGCCTGGACGTCCACTCCCTGACCAACCGGGCGACCCTGCGGGCCATCGTGGCCGACCCCGCCGCCTTCCTGGTCATGGCCTGGACCTCGGCCACCACCTTCGGGCAGGAGCTGCTTTTCTCCCTGGCCCGAACCCCGGGGGGCGGCCTGCACTTCACGGCCTACAACCACGACGCCCTGTGGGCCGACGCCCCGCTCATCCAGGCGTGGTCCCTGTCGCTGGAAGCGACCTTCTACGCCATGGCCCCCTTCCTGGTCCGGCTGCGCACCCGGACCCTGGTCGGACTCATGGCCGCCAGCCTGGCCCTCAAGTTCGCGGTCATGGCCTCCCCCCTGTCCGGGGTGATTTTCTTCAAGCGGTTCTACCCGCTGGAATTCTGGCTCTTCGCGGGCGGCATCCTGGCCTACCGGGTCCACCGGCGGCTGCCCGAAACCCCGCGCTGGTACGACTACGGGCTGTTCCTGGCCCTGGCCGGACTGGCCCTGGTGGCCGACGGCGCGCCCCGGCCGCTTCTGCCCTTTTTTCTGCCCACTGCGGCCCTGTTTTCGATGCCCCTTGTCTTTCGCGGCTTCAAACGGTTAAGATTAGATCGGTTCGCGGGCAAGATCAGCTACCCGTTCTATCTGCTGCACTACATCGCCATCGCCCTGTTCGAGACCTATGCGGACGACCCCGAAGGGGGACAGATCGTGGCCGCCGCGCTGGCGGCCTCCATCGTGGTCCATTTCCTGTTCAACCCGGGCATCGAGTCCCTGAAAACCAAATTGCGTCGCCGCCATGCGCTTATCGTCCCGGAGGACGGGGCTGTCCTGCAGCCCGTAAGCATTCCGTGACCGCGTCCGCCACGACGCCGCACCCATAAAGGAAACACATGATTCAGCCTGTCGTCACCCTGGACAGCGTCTCCAAGTCGTTTGACGGGGAGACCGCCGTCGAAAATATCTCCCTGTCCATAGAGGACGGGGAGTTCATCACTCTGCTCGGGCCCTCGGGGTGCGGCAAAACCACCATCCTGCGCATCCTCGGCGGATTCGAGGAGTGCGACCGCGGGGTGGTGGAGCTGGACGGACGCTCGGTCAAGGGCGTGCCCCCGGAGTCTCGGGCCGTGAACACCGTGTTCCAGAGCTACGCCCTGTTCCCGCACATGAACGTCTTCGACAACGTGGCCTTCGGCCTGCGCATCGCCGGGACGGGCGAGGCCGACGTCCGGCGCACCGTGGACGAGGCCCTCAGGCTGGTCTGCCTGGAATCCATGGGCCGTCGCATGCCCAAGGAGCTGTCCGGCGGCCAGCAGCAGCGCGTGGCCATCGCCCGGGCCATCGTCAACAAGCCCCGCGTCCTGCTCCTGGACGAGCCCCTGTCCGCCCTGGACTACCGGCTGCGCAAGCAGATGCAGAAGGAGCTCAAGGAGCTGCAGCGCACCCTGGACATCACCTTCGTCCTGGTCACCCACGACCAGGAGGAGGCCTTCTCCATGTCCGACCGGGTGGTGGTCATGAACGACGGGCGCATCGAACAGGTGGGCTCCCCGCGCGAGATCTACGAGGAACCGGCCAACCTGTACGTGGCCCGCTTCGTGGGCGAGATCAACGTCCTGGACGGGACCATCACCGGCCGCCGGGGCGAGAGCTACACCGCCGAGGTCGAGGGCGCTTCCGTGCTGGTCAAGGCCAGGCGCGAGTTCGCGGACGGCGACCGCGTGCACGTGCTCCTGCGGCCCGAGGACTTCCGCGTGGAGGTCATGAAGGACCTGGAGGAGTCCCCGGACCTGGCCGACAAGTTCGCCAAGGCCCTGCTCAAGGGCACGGTGGACGGCACCTGCTACCGGGGGGCCACCTACGATGTGGACATCACCCTGGACGACGGCAAGCGCATCCTGGTGACCGAATTCTTCGACGAGGACAGCGAGACCCTGTACTTCCATACCGGCGACCGCGTGGCCGTGGGCTGGTTCGAGGGATGGGAGGTGATCCTGCCCCATGAAGGATAGCCTGTTCAAACGGCTGGTCGTCACCGGCGTGCTCGGCTGGATGGTCCTGTTCGGGGCCGTGCCCACCCTCATGCTCCTGGCGGTCAGCTTCCTCAAGCGCGACCCGGACAGCCTGATCGAGCCGATTATCTCCTTCGCGAGCTACCGCGAACTGCTCCAGCCCGCCCTGGGGTCCATGCTGGCCGAGTCCATGGTCATGGCCGCCACGGCCACCCTGCTGTGCCTGCTCATCGGCTACCCCTTCGCCTACATCGTGGCCCGGGCGGACAAACGCTACACCCCTACCCTGCTCCTGCTGGTCATGATCCCGTTCTGGACCAACACCCTGATCCGCACCTACGCCCTGGTGGCCGTGCTCAAGGCCGACGGCGTGGTCAACAAGTTCCTGCTCTTCCTCGGGGTGGTCGACGCGCCGGTCAAGCTCATGTACACGCCCACCGCCGTCTTCATCGGCCTGGTCTACACCCTGCTGCCGTTCATGATCCTGCCGCTGTACGCGGCCATCGAGAAGCTGGACTGCAAGCTCCTGGAGGCCTCGCGCGACCTCGGGGCGAGCCGCTTCTCGACCTTCCGCAAGATCACCATCCCGCTGACCATGCCCGGCATCGTCTCGGGCTGCATGCTCGTCTTCCTGCCCGCGCTGGGCATGTTCTACATCCCGGACATCCTGGGCGGGGCGCGGACCATGCTGCTCGGCAACTACATCCGCGACCAGTTCCTGGCGGCCCGGAACATCCCGCTGGGGGCGGCGGCCTCCATCGCCATGACCCTGATCATGGGGCTGATGCTCGCCCTGTACTACAAGAGCGTGCGCCGGGCCGGAAGGAAGGTGCGCATATGAACATCTGGATAAAGCGGGCCTACGCCGCCCTGGTCTTCGCCTTCCTCTACCTGCCGCTGGTGGTCATCGCGGTCTATTCCTTCAACGCCTCCAAGTATTCCCTGGCCTGGAAGGGGTTCACCCTGCACTGGTACGGCAGGCTGCTGCACAACGACACCCTGATCGACGCGGCCCTGCGCTCCATGACCATCGCCGTGGTCTCGGCCACGGTCTCCTGCGTCATCGGCACCCTGGCCGCGTTCATGCTCCACCAGTATCGCTTCAAGGGCCGCCGCGCGGTCTTCGCCTCCATCTTCGTCATGATGATGTCCCCGGACATCGTCATCGGCATCTCGCTGCTGGTCCTGTTCCTCGGCCTGGGCCTGTCGCTCGGCTTCTGGACCCTGCTCTTGGGCCACGTGACCCTGTGCGTACCGTTCGTCACGGCCACGGTCTACTCCCGGTTCAAGGGGTTCGACCCCACCGTGGTCGAGGCCGCCCGCGACCTGGGGGCCGTGGAGTACCAGGTCTTCCGGCGCATCGTCCTGCCCATGGCCGCGCCCGGCCTCATCGCGGGCTGGCTGCTGAGCTTCACCATGTCCCTGGACGACGTCATCGTTTCCTTCTTCACCACGGGGCCGACCTACGAGGTCCTGCCCCTGCGGATATATTCCATGGTCCGTCTCGGCATCAAGCCGGACGTCAACGCGCTGAGCGTGCTGATGATCATTATAACCGTGGCCGCCGTCCTCCTGTCGCGGCGGCTGCTCAAGGAGAAGTCATGAAAAAGCTACTGCTCGCAATCGTCCTGACCCTCGCCTTCGCGGTCCCGGCCCTTGCCGGCAGCGGGGAACTCTACCTCTACATCTGGTCCGAATACATCCCGGACGAGGTGGTCGAGAACTTCACCAAGGAGACCGGCATCAAGGTGCACATCTCCAACTACGACAGCAACGAGGCGATGTACGCCAAGATCAAGCTGGCCGGCGACGGCTACGACCTGATCGTGCCCTCGTCCGACTACGTGGGGCTCATGCGCCGCCAGGACATGCTCCTGCCGCTCGACAAGTCCAAGCTGACCAACTTCCCCAACCTCTCGGACAAGTTCACGGACCAGCCCTTTGACCCGGACAACACCTTCTCCGTGCCCTACATGTGGGGCTCCACGGCCATCGCCGTGAACACGGGCCTTCTTGGCGAGGGCGCCGTGACCTCCTACGCCGACCTCTGGAAGCCGGAGATGAAGGGCCGCCTGCTCCTGCCCAACGACCCGCGCGAGGTCTTCGCCATCGCCCTGAAGAGCCTGGGCTACTCCCTGAACGACACCGACCCGGCACACCTGGAGCAGGCCTATCAGAAGCTGAAGAAGCTCATGCCCTATGTGCGCGTCTTCGACTCCGACTCGCCCAAGCAGGCCCTGCTGTCCGGCGAGGTCTCCGTGGGCGTGATCTGGAACGGCGAGGCCTACGTCGCCAACCAGGAGAACCCGGAGATCAAGTACGTCTACCCCAAGGAGGGCTTCTCCATGTGGATGGACTCCCTGTGCATCCCCAAGGGGGCCAAGAACCTGGATGAGGCCCACGCCTTCCTGAACTACCTGCTGCGCCCGGACGTGGCCGCGACCATCTCCACCGAGATGGGCTACTCCACCCCCAACGCCAAGGCCGCCGAATTCCTCGAGCCCGAAGTGGCGGACAACCCCATCGTCTACCCCGACGCGGCCACCGCCGCGCGCGGCGAGTTCCAGGACGACATCGGCGACGCCATGAAGCTCTACGAGGACTACTGGGTCAAGCTCAAGGGCTCCAACGAATAGGCGGAGACTTCTTCCGACGATAACGCCAAAGGCCGGACGAGCGTCCGGCCTTTTTTTTTGCCCGACCTCACCGAAGACGCCCCGCACTTAGAGCGCGCCAACTTTAAAACATTTGTTTTTATCTTAAACGAACGTTTGACAAACATGGTGAGGCGGGAGTAAGAATCCACTTTTCCGACAATCGACACCCATCCCACGGAGGCAGGCATGACTGAAAGAGGACGCAAGTCCCTCAAGCGGGCCCAAGGCGAGGAAACCCGGATCACGCTGCTGGATACGGGCGCGGAGCTGTTCGCCAAGAACGGCTACAACGGCGTTTCCATGCGCACCCTTGCGGCCGAGGCCGGGGTCAACCTGGCCACCATCAGCTACCATTTCGGCGGCAAGGCCGGGCTGTACGAGGCCATTATCCAGGAGATCACCAACGTCCGCGACCAGATATTCCCGCCCACAGAGGCGGTCCGGGCGCGCCTGGCCGAGGCCGGGGAAACGCCGGAGGAGAGGGCCGAGGTGGTGGACTGGTTCATGGGCGCCCTGATCGACGGGCTGCTGGTCCGCACCGACTATCTATGGGGCGTGGTCATCATCTCCCGCGAGTTGGTCCATCCGACCGAAATCTTCTCCAAAATGGAGGCCGAATTCTTCAGCCCGAACCTGGAATCCCTGTCCGTCCTGGTCAGGGAAACCGCAGCCCACTGCCGGGACGAGACGGACGCGATCCTCACCGGGCACCTGATCGTCAGCATCATCATCCAGCTCCTGGAAAGCCACGCCCTGATCTGCAAGCGCCTGGGCTGGGACTCCTACCAGGGGCACCACAAAACCATCGAAGCCATCGTCAAGACCCGCATCCGAGGCCTGCTCGGCCTCCCCATGGAGAATGCACAATGAACCGTTTCCTTCCTATCGCCGCCCTGATCTGCCTGACCCTGCTCGCCGCCTGCGACCGCTCGCCCGAGCCCGTGCCCGAGCCCGTCCGACCGGTCAAGACGACCAAGGCCGTACGGGCCGACAGCAGCAAGCTGTGGTCCTTCGCGGGCACCGCCGAGGACGCCCTGGCCACCCGGCTCTCCTTCCGCGTGGGCGGCAAGATCGTCGAATTTCCCGGCAACCAGATCGGCCGCAAGTTCGCCGAGGGCGAGGTCATCGCCCGCCTCGATCCGTCCGACTACGAGCTGGAGCTCAGGCAGGCCAAGGCCAACATGGAGCAGATCCGGGCCAACTACGTCCGGGCCAAGGCGGACATGGAGCGCAACTCCCGGCTGTTCGAGGGCAGGGTCATCTCGCGCGGCGAACTCGATCAGGTGGAAGCGGACTTCAAGTCCTTCGAGGCACAGCTGAGCGCCTCGGCCAAGCAGCTGGACATCGCCCGCAAGCGCCTGGGCTACACCACCCTGCACGCGCCCTTCGACGGCTGGATCGGCGAGGTCGAGGCCGACGTGCACCAGAACGTGACCGCAGGGCAGGCCATCGCCACCTACAACGCGGGCCGCCAGATGAAGATGTACATCTCCGTGCCCGACACCCTCATCTCCCAGGTCAGGGAAGGGGACGAGGTGGCCGTGGTCTTCGACGCCCTGCCGGGCCGGACCATGAAGGGCACGGTCCAGGAAATCAGCGTGGAATCCGGCACGGGCTCCACCTACCCGGTCAAGGTCTACCTGGACAACGAGGACCGGATGGTGCGCAGCGGCATGTCCGGGCACGTCAACTTCACCGGCCTGGGCCATGCCAAGGCCGCCTTCTACCTGCCCCCGGTGGCCGTCGTCGGCGAGCCCGACGGCGCGCACGCGGTCTGGGTAGTGGACCCCAAGACCTCCACCGTGACCCGCCGCGACGTCACCGTGGGCCAGCTGACCCCGGCCGGGCTCGAAGTACTCGGCGGCATCGGCGAGGGCGACGTGATCGTCATCCGGGGCGTGCACAGCCTTGAGGAAGGCCGCAAGGTCCGGCTGGTCAACAACGGGGCGGAGGGCTGATCATGAACCTGGCAAAGTGGTGCATCACCAACAACCGCACCTCCCTCGTCCTGTTCCTGCTCATCGCGGTCAGCGGGGTGATGACCTTCTTCTCCATTCCCAAGAGCGAGGACCCGGACTTCACCATCCGCACCGGGGTCATCTCCACGGTCTTTCCCGGCGCATCGCCCCAGCGGGTGGAGGAGCTGGTCACCGACAAGCTCGAAGAGAAGATCCGCGAGATCGACGGGGTCAAGACCGTCAAGTCGCAGTCCATGTCCGGCCTGTCCATCATCGAGGTGGAGTTCGAAGACACCATCATGGACATGCAGCCCTACTGGCAGAAGCTGCGCAACAAGGTGGACGACGCCGCCCCGGACCTGCCCACCGAGGCCCGGACCCCGCTGGTCAACGACGAGTTCGGCGACGTATACGGCATCGTCATCGCCCTGACCGGCGACGGGTTCTCCTACCGCGAGCTCAAGGACGCGGCCGACGACATGCGCGACGAACTGCTCAAGATCAAGGGCGTGGGCAAGGTCGAGCGCTGGGGCGTTCAGGACGAACGCATCTTCGTGGACTTCACCAACTCGCGCATGGCCGCCGCCGGAGTCAGCCCGTTCACCCTGGCCCAGATGATCGACCGCCAGAACACGCTCCAGCCCAGCGGTTCGAGCATGGTCGGGCCCGAGCGCATCGTCATCGAGCCCACGGGCGAGTTCAAGGGCGTGCAGGACATCCATTCCCTGTCCATCCGCCCGCCGGGCAAGAAAACCTCGGTCCGGCTGGCCGACGTGGCCGACATCACGCGCGGCTTCACGGACCCGCCGTCCACCATGGCCCGGTACAACGGCAAGCCGTGCCTCATGCTCGCCGTGTCCATGGCCGACGGGGGCAACATCACCGAACTCGGGCAGCGGGTCGCCAAGCGCCTCGGCGAGATCAAGGCCAACATGTTCGTCGGGCTCGACACCAACCTGGTCGTGTTCCAGCCCGACTACGTCAACACGGCCATCAACGACTTCATGATCAACCTGATCGAGTCCTTCGCCTTCGTGGTGGTCATCATCCTGCTCTTCGCGGGGCTGCGCACGGGCGTCATCGCCGGGTCCCTGGTGCCCATGGCCATGCTCGGCTGCATCGCGCTCATGCCCTACCTCGGCGTGGGGCTGCAACGCATCTCCATCGCCTCGCTGATCATCTCGCTGGGCATCCTGGTGGACAACGGCGTGGTCGTGTCCGAGGCCATCCTGGTCCGGCTGGCCGCGGGCGAGGACCGGCTCAAGGCCGCCACCGGCGCGGTCGGCGAACTGTGGATGCCGCTCTTGGCCGCGTCGCTGACGACCATCTTCGCCTTCCTGCCCATCCCGCTGGCCACCACCCACCCGGTGGGCGAGTTCTGCGCGTCCCTGTTCATCGTCATCACCCTGACCCTGACCTGTTCCTGGGGGCTGTCCATGTCCATGGTCCCCATGCTGTGCTACTACCTGCTCAAGCCCAAGCTGACGGTCCAGACCTTTTCGAGCCGGTTGTACCGCGCCTACCGGGGCCTGCTCCTGTGGTCCCTGCGCCACCGGGTCGCGTTCGTGGCCGGGATACTGCTGTGCTGCGCGGTCTCGGGCTGGGCCTTCCGGTACGTGCCCAAGATGTTCTTCCCGCCCAACGAGCGGGCCCAGTTCACCATCGACTTCTGGCAGCCCTACGGCACGGACATCACCGCCACGCAGCGGCGCGTGGAGCGGTTGGAAAAGGTCCTCCTGGCCGACAAGGAAGTGACCGGCGTGGGCGTGTTCGTGGGCCACGGCGGGCCGCGCTGGTACCTGCCGCTGAACCTGGAGCAGAAGAACGACAACCTGGCCACCTTCGTGGTCAACACCGCCTCCATCGAGGCCGTGGACCAGGTCATCCAACGCACCCGCGAGGCCTTGAAAAAGGGCTTTCCCGACGCCGACTACAGCCTGAACAAGCTGATGAACGGCCCGCCGGTGGGCGCCAAGCTCCAGATCCGCCTGTCCGGCCCGGACATCAAGACCCTCTACGCCCTGCGCGACAAGATCGTGCCCATCGTGGAGAATCAGACGGGCGTGACCCGCGTCTGGGACGACTGGGGCCAGTGGACCAAGAAGATGATCGTCAAGGTGGACCAGGACAAGGCCCGCGAAGCCGGGCTGTCCAGCTTCGACGTGGCCGTGTCCCTCCAGGCCGCCATGTCCGGGCTGCCCGCCTCGGACTACCGCGAGGGCGACACCATCATCCCCATCCTGCTGCGCAACGACGAGGGATTCCGCAACCACCTGGACAAGATCGACAGCCTGAACGTCTACTCCTACGACACCGGGGCGAGCGTGCCCCTGTCCCAGGTGGCCACCACCAGGCTGGAATGGCAGCCGTCGGACATCCGCCGCCGCGACCAGGGCCGGACCATGACCATCAAGGCGGACGTGGCCGACGGCTACTACGCCCTGTCCATCCTGAGCAAAGTCCGCCCGGCCGTGCAGAAGCTCATGGACGGCGGCGACTGGCCGCTGGGCTACAACGTGGAGTACGGCGGCGAATTCGAGGAGAGCGCCGAGGCCCAGGAGGCCATCAACGCCCATATGCCGCTGGCCATGGGGCTGCTCGTGCTGGTGCTCATCTTCCAGTTCAACTCCATCCGCCGCCCGCTGATCATCCTGCTCACCCTGCCGCCCATGTTCATCGGCATCTCGGTGGGCATGCTGTCCACCAACTCGCCCTTCGGGTTCATGCCCATGCTCGGCATGATCTCCCTGCTCGGCATCATCGTGAACAACGCCATCATGCTCATCGACCGCATCGAGATACAGCGCGGCCGGGGGCTGGCCATGGCCGACGCCATCGTGCTCTCGTCCATGGAACGCGCCCGCCCGATCATCATGACCGCCACCACGACCATCATCGGCATGGTCCCGCTCTCCCTCCAGGGCGGCGAGATGTGGCGGCCCATGGCCAACCTGATCATGTCCGGCCTGACCGTGGCCACGGTCCTGACCCTGGTGCTCTGCCCGGTCCTCTACTCCTTCTTCTTCCGCCAGAAGTTCAAGGACTATGTGTGGGATCAGCGGATCGTGGAAAGGGGCAGCGACCTCCACGTGGAAACGGCCGCCGAATAGGCGCCCGGAAGAACGACAAGAAAGGGCGGCCCGCTTCGGCGGGGCCGCCCTTTTCCCTTTCCCGGTGGAGAGACCATCCGGTCAGCGGGCCGCTTGCCGCCCGGCGATGGCCTTCATGCGCCCGGCGATGGCCTTCATGCGCCCGGCGGCCTCATGAACGGCCCGCTCCGGCGCAGCCCTGCCCGACAGCGTCTCCTCGATCATCCGGCCGATGATCCCCTGGGCCGAGACCTGGGCCGCCTCGGGGATGAGCCGGCCGTCCTCGAACTCGAAGCTTTGCAGGGAGTCGAATCCGGCCAGGATGGATTCCAGCCGCTTGCGCCGGTACTTCTGGAAGATTCCCTGAGGGTCGCGGTAGAAGGCCGGGGAGGCGGCGATGTCCTGGAGCACGGGCATCATCCCGCCCGGGGCCATGTGCAGCCAGGTCACGTAGGCGTCCTCGCGGAACAGGAACCGGGCGAACCGCCGGGCCGCCTCGCTGCGGGCCGGGTCCCCGCTTTTGACCAGCCCCAGGGCATGCAGCACCCCGTACCCGGCCGTCCGGATCCCGGTCAGGCTGGAGACCATGCCCGTCTTTTCCGGGAGCAGACCGTCGAAGGGCGCGCCCTCAAGGTCCGCGAAATTCCTGCCGGTCAGGGAGTCGGCGGCCACGGACGGCACCGCCAGGTCGTCCATGATGAAGGTCGAATAGAACATCATGGCCAGCCTGCCCTGGAGGTAATAGTCCCTGCCGCGCCACCACTGCGGGCCGGGCGGGGTGTAGCGGGCCAGCTCGGCGTAGAACTCGAGCGTTTTGACCGTGGCCGGGGAGTCGAAGACCACCTTGCCGTCCGGGGTGAACTCGCGCACGCCCGCGGACTTGGCCAGGTGGGTGAAGACCTGCTCGGCATAGGCGTCGTTGCGGGTGCCCACCAGGACCCCATAACGCCCGTGGGCCGGGTCGTGCAGGGTCCTGGCCGCCTTGAGCAGGGCGTCCCAGGTGTCGGGCGGGGCCAGCCCGGCCGCCTCGAACCAGTCCTTGCGGTACCAGACGCCCTGGATCCAGCCGTTGAAGGGGATGCCGCACGGCCTGCCGTCGGGCAGGCTGACCCGGCTGAGCGTCCCGGCGAAGAACCGCCTGCGCCCCACCGCGTCGATCACTCTGGCGGCCCCGTCCCTGTCCATCCAGCCCCGATTGCTGAAGGCCACCACCAGATTGGAGGCGCAGCTGATCATGTCCGGGCCGCGCCCCTCCCGGATGGCCGCCTCCAGGGTCCCGGCCATGGCGTTCTCCTCCACCCCCGTTACATGGACTTCCACGTCCGGGTTGAAGATCGTGAAGACCTTGGCCAGGTACTCGACGACCGCCTGCCTGTCACGGGCGACCTCGGTGGTCCAGAAGTTCACGGGCGTGGCCGCCCCGGCGGCTCCGGCCCGGAACAGCAGGATCACGGCCAGCAGAAGGACGAAACGTCCGTGGCTCGAGCGTCTATTTGGCATCGAAGACCTGCTCCCCGTTCCAGTCGGCAGCCGGAGGCCGGGACAGGAAGGTTTCGGACAGGGCCAGGAAATGCTCCGCCAGCCGGTCCGGTCCGTGGGCATCTATATAGGCCCTGAAGGCGGCGGCCGCCGCCGCGAATTCCCTGGCCAGGAGGAGGCCGAAACAGACGTCCCACTCCCTGATCCGGTCCTCGGCACCCTCGTCCATGGCCAGCGGAGCGTACGCACCGGACGAACCGTGCCGCGTGCCGAGCAACTCGTAGACGCCCACCCCGGAGGAGGTGCCCTTGACCACGACCCGCCCGGCGAAGCGGAAGACGAACACGTCCCCGGCCGCGCGGCGGGTGGTCTCGCTGACCAGAATGGACGAGCCCAGGTACTTGTTCAGCCCCTCCAGGCGGGAGGCCAGGTTCACGCTCGCGCCGATGGCCGTGTAGGCCATGCGGTCGGCGGACCCGATATTGCCGACCACGACCTCCCCGGTGTGGACGCCCATGCGCGTCTTGAACTCGGGGCGGCCCGCCTCGCGCCGCCCCCGGTTGAATATCCGCAGGGCCGCCCGGCAGCGCAGGGCCGCCAGGCAGGCGTCGTGGGCGTGCGCCGCGTTGCGCACCGGGGCGTTCCAGAAGGCCATGACCGCGTCGCCGATATACTTGTCCACCGTGCCGTTGGTGCGCAGGATGACCTGGCTGACGCGCTTGAAATACTCGGTGATGTCCGAGGTCAGCGTCTCGGGCGACAGCCCCTCGGACAGGCTGGTGAACCCCTCGATGTCGCTGAACAACAGGGTCAGTTCGCGCCGGTCGCCGCCCAGGACCGGGGATATGTCGTTGGTGATCATCTGCTTGACCAGCGGCCGGGGAACGTAGCTGCCGAACGCGTTGAGCGAACTGCGCATGGTCTCCAGGGCGGCCCCCAGGTCCCGGATCTCCAGGATGAAGGTCTTGATGGCCACCGGGACGCGCAGGTTGAACGCCCTGATGTTGTCCACCGACTCGGTCAGCTGGATGAGCGGGCGGCTGATCAGCTTGGCCACGCCGTAGACCAGGGGCATGCTCAGCAGCAACAGGGCCAGGGAGACGAGCAGGGTCTTCTTGCCGATGGCCGCGATGGGCCCGGTGAACTGCTCCTCGGGCACGGCCACGGCCACGAACAGCTTCCTGCCGTATTCGGCGGGCAGCGGAGCCACCCGGAACAGGTAGCGCACCTCGCCCACGGACATCTCCCCGGCCTCCACGCCCTGCTCGCCGCCCGCCCTGAAATTCCGCACCAGCGCGGTCAGGGACGGAACGCCCAGCCGTTCAATCCCGGTCTCTCCGGGCGCGTCCGCATCGGACGCCTGCGGGTCGGGCCCGATGCTCCGCACCAGCCGGTCCAGGTTCGAATAGGCGTAGAGCTTGCCCGCGCCGTCGAAGATGGCGATCTCGCTGTTGTCGCCCATGGCCTGCCGCCGCACGAAGCGGCAGAGATCGGCCAGGGAGAGGTCCACCCCGAACACCCCGGAGACCCGGCTCTCGAACCGCCGCGAAACCGTGATGCCCGGCTCCCCTGACAGGGAGAAGACGTAGATGTCGCTCAGGGTGGGAGCGTCCCGCACCTGGGCCGCCTTGTACCAGCAGCGCTCCCGGGGGTCGTAGCGCACCCCGCGCGTGACCGAGGAGCCCACGGTGACGAACCCCGCATCCAGGTACTTCTTCAGTTCGTAGCGGGTCCCGTCCGCCAGATGGCCGATGTTCTGGGTATACCAGGCCGCGTCGTCGGGGATGCCCTGCCGCCGCATCATGCCCTCCCGCCCGCGCAGGGGGGAGACCAGGTAGAAATCGCCGTCGTCGAAGCCGATGTACACGGAGGTGAAGTCCGGGTGCTGCTCCAGGAAACGGAAAAAGGCGTGGCTCATGGGATGGGAATGGACCGAAGCCTTTTCGGCGATCCCCGGAAAGTCCACATAGATGTTCGTGGTGTCGAAGGCCGTGTCGAAGAGGGTCCTCGACCGCTCGGAGATCGAGGAGCCGACCCGCACGAGCAGTTGCCGGGCCGAGACCAGCGCGGCCGAGGAATTGCCCCGGTAGCCGTACATGACCACTGCGGAAACGATGACCGTAATCAGGATGGAGAACACCGTGACGATGTTCAGGTGGAAGGGAAAGCACCGTTTCATGCGACTCATCCCCGGCGAGTTCTCCGGCCGGACCCGATTGTGCCGGACCGGATACAGGGCGCTCCTTATGGATTGCATACACCTGAAATCGTTCCGGGCTCAACCCCGTGAGGCCTTGCGGCCCGTTTTTATAAAGGGGCGTCGGGAACCGCGCCGGAGACCCGGCCGGCAAATCACCGGCGGAAGGTGATGCGCAGGGTGGTGCCGGTCTCGTCGCCGGTGTTCATGGTGATGTCCGCGCCGTGGGTTCTGGCGATGAGGGCGGCGAAGTAGGTGCCCAGCCCGGTGCCGTTCTCCTTGCCGTGGGTGACGTACTTCTCGAAGAACCGCTCGCGGATCTCCGCCGGCACGGGCGTGGGGTTGGTCACGGTCAGACAGGGCCGCCCGGCGTGGTCGTGGGCCAGGATGACGGCCACTTCGTCGCCCGCCCGCGAGGCCTCGATGGCGTTCTGGACGAGGTTGCGGCACATGGTCCGCAAAAGCGGCCCCTCGCCGGACACGGTGAAGGTCTCGTCGCCGACCACGTCCCGGTCGTCCAGGCGGATGGCCAGGCGCACGCCCCCGCTCGTCAACTGAGGGGCGAGCTCCTCCTCGAGGTCGCAGAGCGTCTGTACCAGGTCGATGGGCAGCCGGTTGAGGGCGTAGACGCCCTTCTCCATCTTGAACATGTCCAGGTGGTTGCGGATCATGTCGAGCATGCGGTAGCCGGCGGCCCGGATGCGCTTGATGAGCTTGATCTGTTCGGCCGACAGGTCGCCCTGCTGGAGGAGCAGCTCCGGGTAGCCGATAACCAGGCTCAGCCCGGACTTGAGGTCGTGGCGGTTGATGCGCTCGACCTCCTCGCGGATCATCTCGGCCTGGGCGCGGCGCTGGATTTCGCTGTAGAGCTGGCGGTTGTTCTTGAGCAGTTCGAGCTGCTTGACCTTGAGCTGCAGGGTGCGTTCCTCGACCCGCTGTTCGAGCATCTCGCGGTGGCGGTTCAGGCGCGCGTCCCGGTCCTCGATGCGCCCGAGCATGGCGTTGAACTCGGCCACGAGCACGCCCAGTTCGTCGTTGCTCCGGTACTCCACCCGGCGGGAGTAGTCGCGGCTGCCGGAGATGTCGCCGACCACCTCGGTCAGTTCGCGCAGGGGGTCGCCCAGCCTGCGACGGACCCTGCCCGCCAGCTTGAGGCTGATGACGAACACGCCGAGCAGGATGACCGCCCCGCTGATCAGGTAGGACTCGAGGAAATCCCACTGCCCGGCCAGGGAGACGGTCAGGGCCACCATGCACCCCTTGTTACCGGACGGCACGGCGGCCGCGACGGTCAGGGAGGACAGGGCCGTGGATACGCCCGGCCCGGCCAGGGCGGCAAAGGGCGGCGGCGCGCCGTAGGCGGCGAAGGCCGTGCCATCTCCGAGGTAGACCGCCGCGCCGAGCACGACGGGGTTGAGGGACAGGGTCCGCAGGTTCTCGGCGGCGGCCTCGGGGTCGTCGAAATCAACGGGCGCGGCCAGGGACGCGGCCATCAGCTCGGCCAGGCTCCGGGCCTTGTCCACGCCCTCCTGACGGTAGGCGTGGATCATGGGGAGGGCGTTGAGCAGGAAGCTCAGGGCCAGGGCCAACAGGGTGGTCCCGAGAATGGCCGCCGCGATCTTCCGGCCCAGCGGGGTCATCTTGGCGTCACTCACCGGGCGCCCCCTCGTATATGCGGGCCAGCTGCAACAGCCGGGAGCTGACGATCAGACCGGAGCGCCTGGCCGCTTCGGGGCTGACTTCGAGCTTGAGCCTGCCGCCCTGCATGTAGAAATTGATGACCGCGCCAAGGGCCGGGGCGTCCGGGTCCTGGGTGATGGTCAGCACGGGTTTGCCCGCCACCCGCTTGAGGATGGCCGCCGTCTCGCGTCGGGACGCCCCGGCCAGGACGAGCACGTCGCACTCGGCGGGCCACTGGACCAGGCGGAAACGGGGGCCGTCGCCCTGGCCGGCGGCCGGGAAATAGGGGCGCAGCGGGGCCGGGTCCGTGGCCGCGACCACGAAGGGCTCGCCCGGGGCCGGGCCCGCGCCGTCCGGCCAGGCCACGTACCTGACCAGCCGCTGCACGTACAGGGCGCGCAGCTGGTCCGGGGTGGCGGTCAGGCGATCCCCAGCCAGGGCCGGGCCGACCGGCCCCAGGAGCGCCCAGAAGAGGACGGCGAGGAGGATTGGCCGCAACGCACCCATCAGAAATCCCAGGTTATCCTGCAATCCAGGCTCGGCCCCACCTTGAGGTCGGAGAACTGTCTGTGTGAGCCGCCCAGGTTGCGGCCGATGAGCTCGAGCAGGAGGGTGTCCGAGGCTCGCCAGGAGGCGTGCGCGTCCACGCTGAAATAGGCGGGCAGGTGGAGCTGGTCCGGGCTGTCGATGTAGCCGAGGAAGAGGTCCAGCCCGACGTCCTTGAGCGGCCTGGTCAGGATCTGGAGTTTCATCTCGCTTTCGAAACCCTCCTCGGGCATGGAGTCGCCCACCGGCCCGGATTCCAGGCCGTAGATATTCTGGTAGATGAGGCTGGCCGACGGCTTCAGGGTCAGCCAGTCGGTGGCGGTCCATTCGAGCATGGCCTCCATGCCGTAGGCCGTGCCCTTGAGGGAGTTGGTTACCCTGGCCGTGTGCGTGGACTCGTCCAGCTCGAGCATGAGCAGCTCGGAGTAGTCGTTGACGTACAGGGAGAGGTCGAACCTGGTATCCGGGGTCAGAGCCTGGCGGTACCCGGCCTCGTAGGAGATGAGCTTTTCGGTCTGGAGATTGCTTGGCGCCAGAACCTGGTAGTCCGTGCCCCCGAAGTGGATCCGGTAGCTGCCGCTGCGCTGGTACCGGGTGTTGGCCCGCACCCCGCGCGAGACCGCCAGCCAGTACTCGGCGTCGTCCCTGGTGTGCAGCAGGCGGAGCGTGGGCTGGAGCTCCACGTCCCCGTCGCCGAGCATGTCCGCCTTCAGGCCCGCGATGAAATAGAGGCTGTCGGGCAGCAGGGTGATCCGGTCGCGGATGAAGCTGCTGCCGGTCCAGCTGTAGATGTGCCCCTGGTTGGACTTGCCCAGGCCGTCGCCGTGCACGTCGTCCCAGATGTATTGCGTGCCCAACCCCCAGGTCAGGTAGTGGCGGCCCATCCGCTCCATGGCCGAGGTCAGCTCCGCGTCCAGGGTGTTCACCCCGCCGTCCAGATCGGCGAGTTGGGCCGAGTCCCGGGTGAAGGAGGTCCGGAAGCGCAGGTTGGAGTCCAGGCCGGTGGCCCGGTCCCAGACGAACTGGGTGTAGCCGTTGATGTCGCTCCTGGACCGGTTCTCCGGAGGGCCGCCTGGGCCGCCCGGGCCGCCCGGCATCTCCTCCTCGGTGTTGGAGCGGACCACGTCGGCCTGCACGGACAGGGCGTCGGTGAAGGCGTTCTCCCAGTCCGCGCGCAGGCCGCCCTGGACCTTGGACCACTCGTGGCCGTCGTGCTCCGCGCGACTGCTGGTCAGCCAGTCGCCGTTGAGGTACCCGCCCGTGCCGTAGACCGCCACGGCCGCATTGTCGCCGGTCTCCCAGCCCTGGCGCACGGTCTGGGACGCGCCCCGCGTGCCCGCCGTGGTCACCGACTGCCCGCCCTTCAGCTCGTAGGCGTTCTTGGTGATGATGTTGATGACCCCGGTGAAGGACTCCGCGCCCCACAGGCTGGTGCGGGTGCCGCGCACCACCTCGATGCGCTTGACCATGCTGATGGGCACGATGTTGTCCCACTGCACCCCGGTCATGACCGGCGAGGTCACCGGCCTGCCGTCCACCAGGACCAGGTGCTTGTTGCTCAGAAGCCCGTTGAAGCCCCGGATGCCCACGGCCCAGCGGTCGGTGTTCATCTGGGCCACGTGCACGCCGGGCACGAGCTGCAACGCTTCGGGCACGTTGGCCGCCCCGGAGCGGAAGATGTCCTCCTCGGTCAGGACCGTGACCGCGGCCGGGATCCGGGACAGGGGCTCGGACCGCCGGGTGGCGCTGGCCAACTCCACCTGCATGAGCTCCTCGAGGCCGAGGTCGGACAGGTCGTCATCGGCCTTCGCGGCCGGAGAAAGAAGAAGCAGGAACGCTATGCACAGGAAAACCGGCCGCCACCGGTCGAACCCCATCTACACGGCCTCTTCCTGGGGGACGGCCAGAAGGTAGCCGCGTCCCCGGATGGTCTTGATGCTGACGTGCCGGTCCAGCTTCTTGCGCAGGTTGCTCATGTGCACGTTGAGCACGTAGTCGTCGAAATCCTCACTGCGGCCGAGCGCCTTTTCCATGAGGTTGACGCGCTCCACCACGCTGCCCATGTTCAGGGCGAGCATCTCCAGGATGTCGAACTCGGTGGAGGTCAGGTGCACGGGCGAGCCGCCCACGGTCATGTTCCGGGCGTTGCGGTTGAGGTGGACCTCGCCGATCTCTATGCCCGGCTTGGCCTTGACCGCCGCGGCCCCCGCCTCGTCCTCGCCCTCTGGGCCGTTGCCGTACCGGCGCAGCACGGCGCGGATGCGGGCCAGCAGCTCGCGGAGCTGGAACGGCTTGGACACGTAGTCGTCCGCGCCCATCTCCAGGCCGACCACGCGGTCGATCTCCTCGCCCCGGCCGGTGAGCATGATGACCGGCACGCCGGACACGGCGCGCAGCTTGGTCAGCACGTTGAACCCGCTGGTATCCGGGAGCATCACGTCCAGGATGACCAGTTCGTAATCACCCGCCCGGGCCATCTCCAAACCGGCGCTTCCGGAAACGGCCGCATCGAGGCCGAGCCCCTCGCCGCCGAGATAGGACTTCAGCATCTCCGCCAGTTCAGGGTCGTCGTCGATCAGCAACAGATCTTTCATCCGCACACTCCTTTTGAATGCATCATAAAGATTCAGAAAAAATTATGACATAAAATCAGAGTTAATAAATGTTAAGAACATCAAGAAACATCATTGCAATGTTCAGAAATCCATAATGGACCGGTGGAACCTTCGCCCGGAACTTTTTTCCTCCATGAACGCCACGCCATGTTGCATCCGTATACATGGGGCAGATTTGGTTCTCCGATCATCGGGACGGAGAAAATGCATGGAAGCATAACCATTCAAGGAGGAATCATGTCTCTCGTAGTCAACAACAACCTTATGGCAAATGCCGCAGCCCGGAACCTGAACAGCGCCTACACCAAGCTGGGCACGTCCACGGAACGGCTGTCCTCGGGCCTGCGCGTCAACTCGTCGGCCGACGACGCCGCCGGGCTGGCCGTGCGCGAACTGATGCGCTCGGACATCTCCACCCTCAACCAGGGCATCCGCAACGCCAACGACGGCATCTCGATGATCGAGACCGCCGACGGCGCGCTGTCCGTCATCGATGAAAAGCTCATCCGCATGAAGGAATTGGCCGAGCAGGCCGCCACCGGCACCTACACGGACGCCCAGCGGCTGATTATCGACTCCGAGTACCAGGCCATGGCCTCGGAGATCACTCGTATCGCCAACGCCACGGACTTCAACGGCATCTACCTGCTCAACGGCAACCTCTCCGCCGACGGCGTGACCATCCACTTCGGAACGGGCAACGACGCGGCCGAGGACAAGTACGACGTGACCATCAACAGCTGCACCGCCTCTTCACTGGGCGTGGGCCTGGCCGCCGGAACGGACAAGGCCGGCGCGGTGGTTTCCACCCAGGCGGCGGCTCAGAGCGCCCTCGAAGCCCTGGACGCGGCCATCGAGTCCAAGGACAACGTCCGGGCCAACCTCGGCGCCATGCAGAACAGGCTTACCGCGACCATCTCCAACCTGGAGATCCAGGCCGAGAACCTGCAGGCTTCCGAGTCCCGCATCTCCGACGTGGATGTGGCCACCGAAATGACCGAGTACACCAAGGAGCAGATCATAACCCAGTCTGCCGTGGCGATGCTCTCGCAGGCCAACTCGCTCCCGCAGATGGCCCTGTCGCTCATCGGCGGCTAGTCCGCACCTTCTCCAACCGGAGCCCGGTTCCTAAGATTCGGAACCGGGCTCCATTGGTTCTATCGCCCGAAATCCTTGGGCGGTTGCACTTTTCCGTCATGAGAAGGAAAAATAATCCCCTCCCCCGCCGCGTGCCCGAACCGGGCCGCCCCACGTCTTTTTTTCAGCCGATCCACCTCAAATTTTCTTCAGTTTCTCAGGCAAAAGCCGTTGCCCGGCGGAAAATCTTTATTTCCCGCCAACACAAGACAAATCAAAATCAATCCGACTTTACGCTTTCTTGACGTTGGTCGGCACCTGCATTGCTCAACAGTGATGCAGGAGGTTCAAAATGAGCAGCACAGTAATGGAAATTCAAAAGCGATATGACGAGATATCCTATGAGAGTTTGTTCAATGAACATTCGAGGCTCATATACAAGCTCATCATAAACTTCGTAAAATCCAGAAACATCAACCTCCAGACTTCCGAGATAGATGATATATACCAGGAAATAGCGCTGAAAATCTTCAAGAACGATTACATCTCGCGCTACAACGACGAGAAGAGCTCCTTCATCACCTGGCTCAACATCATCTGCCGCACCACCGCCATCGATTACTACAGAAAGAAGCTGCGCTGGATGGAGTCCGTACTCACGGACGCCCCCCCGCGCAGTTCCGAGGGGGGCCTCGAGGCCGCCATGTTCAGCCTGCCCGCGGGCGTGCTGACCGACCGGCAGGCCGAGGTCATCACCCTCTTCTACAAGGAAGGGCTGATCGCCTGCGAGATCGCCCAGCGGCTCGGCATCACCCCGCCTACGGTGCGCAGCATCAAGTTCCAGGCCCTGGACCGGCTGCGCAGCCACTACGGGGCCGCCGCCCCCGCGCCCGACAACCCCGAAGCCGAACAAACCCAAAGGAGGAAGGTCTCATGAGTATCGACACCACCAGCTACTACGAGTCCCTGCTCGCCTCGACGACCTCCGCGACCACGACCTCGTCGAGCTCCGCGTCCCTGACCTCGGACGACTTCATCAGCCTGCTGTGCACCGAGCTCCAATACCAGGACCCCACCGAGCCCGTGGACAACTCTCAGATGGTCGACCAGATGACCCAGTACTCCCAGCTCGAACAGCTGACCGAGATGAACGAGAAGATGGACACCCTGACCGACAGCATCTCCTCGCTGAGCGCCTCCTACGGCCTGGACTACATCGGCAAGAACGTGGAGGCCGACGGCTACACCATCCGCAAGGACGGGGAAGACATCTCCACCCTGTACCTGACCCTGGCCGAAGACGCCGCCGAGGTGACCCTGAACATCTACGACTCCAACGGGTCCATCGTGGACACCCAGACCTTCTCCGACATCGACGCCGGCACCGTGTCCTTCACCTGGGACGGCACCGACTACGACGGCGACGAGGCGGACGACGGCTACTACTACATCCTGGCCAAGGCCACCGATTCCAACGGCGACAACGTGGACTGCAACACCACGACCACCGGCACCGTGACCGGCGTGAGCAACACCGACGACGGCGTGATCCTGACCCTGTCCGACGGCCGGACCGTGAACTTGGCCGACGTGACCTACGCCACCCAGTAACCCGACCGAACCCTTCAAGGAGCGACATCATGAGCATCAGCGGATCCATGTACACCGGCATCTCCGGGCTGCAGGCCCAGAGCCAGGCGACCTCCGTGGTCAGCAACAACCTCGCCAACTCGACGACCACGGGCTACAAGTCCGTGTCCATAGCCTTCGAGGACGTCTTCTACTCCAAGGTCTACGCCGGGGGGACCATCGGTCAGGTCGGCAACGGCGTGACCACCTCGTCGCTGACCACGGACTTCTCGCAGGGGGCCTACGAGTCCACCAACACGGTCACGAACGTGGCCATCAACGGCGACGGCTTCTACATCGTGGTCGACCCGGACACGGACACCACCTACTACACCCGCGACGGCGGCTTCACCTTCGACACCAACGGCTACCTGGTGGACTCGCACGGCAACCGCGTCCAGGGCTGGGAGACCGTGGACGGCTCCATCACCGGCGGGCTGGTGGACATCCAGCTGGACAACTCCCAGTCCCCGCCCCAGGCCACGGGCGAGGTGGCCATCCAGGTCAACCTGGACTCCACCGAGACGGACAACACCGCCTCCTCCACCACCCCCTACGCCTCCCTGTTCGAGATCTACGACGGCACCTCGGACCCGGCCCTGGACGACTCGCGCTACGCCTACCAGACGACCATCTCGGTCTACGACGAGAACGGCGCGGCCCACGACCTGACCGTGTACTACGACCCGGTGACTACCGACGACGGTTCCATCGTCTGGGAATACACGGTCTGCTGCGACGCGGACGAGGACATGCGCGACTTCGCGGGCACGGACATGGCCGACACCAGCGGCGCGGGCATGCTCGTCACCGGCACCCTGACCTTCTCGTCCTCGGGCGACCTGCAGTCCATGACCGCCTTCACCCTGTCCGATACCCCGACCGACACCACCGACCCTCTGGCCGCGGAGAACTGGGTCCTGGCCGAATTCGACGACAACGGGCTGCCCGTGTTCGAGGTCAACTTCACCGGCGCGGCCGAGAACCAGGAGATATCGTTGGATTTCGGCATCTCCAACTCGGACTTCGCCACGGGCACGGGCTGGAACACCTCGGGCGGGATCGACTCCCTGGACGACTTCACCGCGACGACCACCCCGGACCAGCTGCCCGCGTTCAACACCGGGGTCCTGTCCACCCGGGCCACCACCAGCACCACGTCCAGTTCGGCCACCTACACCTTGAGCCAGGACGGCTACGCGCCCGGTGAGCTGACCGACATCTCCATCAGCGAGAACGGCGTCATCGAGGGCAGCTACACCAACGGGCAGAGCCAGGAGCTCTACACCTTCGCCCTGGCCGACTTCACCAACACCCAGGGGCTCTACTCCGAGGGCGGCAACCTCTACTCCGCCACCACGGACTCCGGCCAGGCCCTGATCGGCACGCCGGGCTCGGCCGGGTTCGGGACCATCGCCTCCAACTCGCTGGAGCAGTCCAACGTGGACACGGCCACCGAGCTGACCAACCTGATCATCATCCAGGCGGCCTACCAGGCCAACTCGAAGATCATCACCACGGCGGACACCCTGCTGTCCACGGCCATCGGCCTGAAGCGCTAGACCGCAACCTGATCGGAGGACGTGATGATCAACAATCTCTACAACATAGGGAAGACCGCGCTGCAAAACGCGCAGGTTTCGGTCAACAACGCGTCCAACAACATCGCCAACGCGGACACCACCGGCTACCAGCGCACCTCGGTGGTCTACGAGAGCTCGAGCTCCATCACCAGCCTGGGCCTGACCGTTGGCACGGGCGCGGACGTCACGGCCATCCAGTCCGAGTGGGACAAGTTCGTGGAGACCCAGTACCTGGACGCCGTGGCCGACCTGGCCACCCAGACCAGCGCGCTGAACTACCTGAACCAGCTCGATTCCCTGCTGAACCAATCCGAAGGCGGCCTGTCCGACATCATGGAGGAGTTCTTCGACGCCTGGAACGAACTGGTCACGGACCCGGACTCCCTGTCCGCCCGCGAGGACCTGCTCGGCCAGACCGAGGCCCTGGTCTACGCGCTCAACTCCACCTCCTCCACCCTGGACACCATGGTCGACACCATCAACGCCGACATCGAGGACCAGGTTGACGAGGCCAACCAGATCATCAGCGACCTGGCCGCGGCCAACGCGGCCATCGCGGCCAACCCGGACGACAACCAGGCCGTGTCCGACCGCGACCAGCTGATCCGGGAACTGGACGCCCTCATCGGCGTGGACGTCCTCTACCAGTCCGACAACACGGTCACCATCATGACCGAGGAGGGATATACGCTCGTGGACGGAACCGACACCCACAACCTGGTCTTCACGGAAACCGGGGTGACCGAATCCCTGGTGCGGGCCTCGGACTACGACGGGACCCTGAACTACTCGGGCGAGTCCGGCGAGGAACTGCTCATCGAATTCGTCTCCTCGGGCGCGGACGGCACGGCCCAGTTCAAGGTTTCCACGGATGGAGGCAACACCTGGCTGGCCGACGACAGCGGCAACACCATGCTCTACACCGCCGACGACGAGGACGGCTCGGTGGAGATCGAGGGCATCACCCTGTGGTTCGAGAACGGCGCCACGGACCACGCCGAGGGCGACCGCTACACGGTCATGGCCAAGTCGGGCCTGTACTGGGAGTCCGGCAGCGGGGAGCTGAAGAACATCACCCCCCTGACCGACGGCAGCGGCGACAACGTGTCCGGGCGCACGCAGAGCGGCAGCCTGGCCGGGCTGTTCACCACCCGCGACGACACGGTCTACGACACCATCGACGCCCTCGACGACCTGGCCGAGTCCATCATCTGGGAGGTCAACCTGGCCCATTCCCAGGGCGCGGGGCTGACGCACCACACGTCGCTCACGGCCGGCTACGAGGCGGACGACGCAACGGCCGCCCTCGGCGACAGCGGCCTCGTCTACGAGGACAACATCGCGTCGGGCGAACTGACCCTGATCACCTACGACGCGGACGGCAACGTTTCGACCACCTCCATCCTGTCCATCGATCCGGACACCGACTCCCTGGACGACCTGGCCGCCGACATCAACGCGGCCTTCGGCACGGAGCTGACGGCCACGATCACGGACGGACAGCTGGTCCTGGCGGCGGGCACTGACATGGAGTTCGAGATCGCGGGCGACACCTCGGGCGTCATGGCCGCGCTCGGCATGAACACCTACTTCACCGGCACGGACGCCGGGACCATCGGCATAGACGAATACGTGGCCACGGACACCTCGCACATCAACACCGGCGCGGTGGGCGACGACGGCCTCGTGGCCACAGGCTCCAACGACGTGGCCACCATCCTGGCCGGGCTGGGCGACGAGACCGTGACCGTGGGCGGGACCGAATCCAGCCTGACCTCGGCCCTGGCCGCCCTGGTGGCCTCGGTGGGCTCGGCCGCCTCCGCCGCCGAGCTCCGGCAGACCTATGCCCAGACCTCGGTCGACTACCTCTACGAGCAGCAGGCGTCGACCACCGAGGTCAACGTGGACGAGGAACTCATCGCATTGACCAAGTACCAGCAGGCCTACGAGGCCGCTGCCCAGATCATCGGCGTGACCCGGGACATGATGGAAACCGTTCTCGACATGATTTGACCAACAGGAGGCCCATATGCGCATCAGCACGGCACAGATTTTCTCGCTGTCTCTGAACCAGATAAATTCGTCCCTCAACAACGTCACCGAACTGACGATCATGAACGCCAGCCAGAAGAAGGTGAACAGCCCGTCGGACGACCCGGCGGGCATGGGCAAGATGGTCGAGCTCAGCGGCTACAAGCAGTCCCTGACGGGCTACATCGACAACTGCGGCGTGGCCCTGGACTATCTGGACACCGCCGACCAGGTCCTGTCCACGGCCAGCGAGACCATCACCGCCGCCCTGGAACTGGCCGAGCAGGCCTCCACCGAGACCTACACCGACGAGGAGCTGCGGATGATGGCCCTGGAGATGGAGGGCTATCTGGACGCCCTCTATTCCATCGCCAACACCCAGATGGGCTCGGACTCCATCTTCGCCGGGGACGACACCGGGGACAACGCCTACGAAATGGGCCTGGGCGTGACCCTGGCCAACGAATCCCTGACCAACGCGGACTTCGTGGGCATGACCGGCGAGGTGGACGCCACCATGGCCGTACGCTTCACCTCGGACGGAACGGTGGGCACCGACGCCCTGGACTACGAATACTCCACGGACGGCGGCGAGACCTGGACCACGGGCACCCTGGCCGCCGGCGACACGGTCCTGGACCTGGGCGACGCCCAGGTGGAGCTGGCCACGGGCACGGCCATCACCGCGGCCGACGACGACGGGAACGGCTCGCAGTTCTACCTGCGCGAGGCGTGCGTCTACACCGGCAGCTCCAAGGCCATGTCCGTATCTGTGTCCGAGAGCACGTCCGAGGACATGACCACCGTGGGCAGCGACATCTTCGGCGGCGTGGACGAGTCCACGGGCCAGCCCTTTGATTCCCCCAACCTGTTCGAGACCCTGTCCAACTGCATCGTCTACATGGAGAACGGCGACTCCGACGCGGTGGCCCAGTGCCTCGAGGACCTGGGCGACTGCCATGAGACCGTGGAGACCGGGGCCGCGAACGTGGGCGCCAGGGAGAACAAGATCACCTACACCCAGACCTCCCTGTCCCTGGTCAAGGAGCTGACCTCCAACTCCATCAGCTCCATCGAGGACGCCGACGCCACCCAGCTCGTGACCGAGCTGGAGCAAGCCAACTACGTGTACCAGGCGGTCCTGTCCACGTCGGCCAGCGTCATGAGCATGTCCCTGCTCGACTATATCTAGGAGGCAAGCCATGGGTTACGTCTCTTCCCTTTCCAGCACCGTCGAGGCCTACGAACCGCTGACCACCTCGGGCGGCGTATCCTTCTCGGGGCTCGGCAACGGCACGGACTTCTCCGAGATCATCGACGCGATCATCGACTCCGAGAGCTACCAGCTGGAGTCGTACGAGGATCAGAAGGACGAGTACGAATACTGCATCGACCTCATGGAGCAGCTGTCCGACGCCATCGACGACTTCAACGACGTCCTCGACGACATGGACGAGCCCGACGAGTTCTACTCCATGGTCGCCGAGGTCAGCGACGACCAGGTGGAGGTGGACGCCGACGGCGAAGCCGAGCCGGGCATCCACACCATCATCGTCAACCAGCTGGCCCTGAACGACGTCTGGGTCAACACCGGCACCGCCTACGACTCCGAGGAATCGGTCGTGGCCACCGAGGCCACCTCCCTGACCGTGGAATTCGGCGGCGAGGAGATCACCGTCGACGTGTCCGCCGGAACCACCCTGGAGGGGCTGGTCTCGGCCATCAACGGCTCGGTGGACGCCCGCGACAAGTTCGAGGCCTCCATCATGGACGACGGCGACTCCTCCTACCTGGTGCTCAAGAGCTGCGACGCGGGCGCCGACAACACCCTGACCATCACCGGCACGGGCTCCCTGACCGGCATGACCGTGGACGGGTTCGCCAACACCCAGACCGGGCAGAACTCCCAGATCAAGGTCGACGGCTTCCCGCCCGGCGACGACGACTGGATCGAGCGCGACTCCAACTCCATAGACGACGTGATCAGCGGCCTGACCTTCAGCCTCAAGGACACCACGGACGGCGACACCCTCCAGGTCTCGGTGGAGTACGACACCGACGACATGTACGACAAGATCGTGGAATTCCAGGAATCGCTCAACGCCATCATCGAGGACATCCAGATCCTGACCGGACGGACCTCGACCACGGACGACGAGGACTCCGACGAGGAGACCTACACCGTGGACAGCTACGCCCTTGACATCGTCTACAACAACATCAAGTCCATCCTGTCCTCTTCAGCCCTGGGCTTCACGCGCTACGACGAGGAGACCGGCGGCGACTATTACAACGCCCTGTCCCAGATCGGCTTCCACACGGACACGGACGAGGACTCGGACACCTACGGCCAGCTGCTCCTGGACGAGGACGAACTGGAAGACGCCCTGGACACGGACGCCGAGGCCGTGGCCTCCCTGTTCGCGGCCCGGGCCGAGGGCGAGTCGGACAGCCAGGACTTCCAGGTCATCTCGGTCATCGACGGGGTCACCGGGGCCGGGGAGCACAGCGTGGAGTACACCGTGTCCGGCGGCGCACTGGTCTCGGCGTACATCGACGGGGAGGAGGCCACGGTGGACGGCTGGACCATCCTCGCCACCTCGGGCGACGCCAGGGGGTTGTACCTCTCCGTGGGCTCGGCCGACGACGGCGACTACGAGGGCACGGCCCGGGTCAAGCAGGGAAAGATCGGCGAGCTGTCCGATTCGCTGGACGCGGTGACCAATGCGGAAACCGGCTCCCTGACCATCCTCATCAACCACTACGAGGAGAGCGTCACCAGCCTGGACAACCAGATATATAATGAAGAGAAGCGGCTCGACGCCATGGAGACGTCACTGGAGCGGAAGTACGCCGCCCTCGACGCCCTGCTCGCCACCTACGACGCGCAGAGCTCCACCCTGACCTCGCTGATCGAGGCCCTGTAGCCGGGGCCCGTTTCCGGACACCCGCCCGCGTTCCAGGGCGGCGGGGGTCAGGCCGGGGTCGGCGCGCATGGCGCGCAGCACCCGCTTGAGCCGATCCAGGGGAATGGGAGCCGGGAAAAGCATCGCTCAAGCCTCCTTGCGATAAAGAAAAACGGCCGCCCCGAGGGGCGGCCGGGGGTGTCGGCCCCTCATGAAGGTCTGCCGGAACCGGCTACGCGCTCAGGCTCAGGGTCGAAGCGTACGAACTCATGTCGTAGCCCCCCGCCTGCATCCGCCCGTAGGTCTCCGCGCCGGACGCCTGGTCCGTCGAGGAAGAACCCATCATGTCCAGCAACTGCTGGAACTGCTCGCTGTCGCCGGCCTGCTCGATGCCGGAGAACATGCCCCCGGACTGGAGCCGGGACGCCGAGGCGGCCATCTTGGACTGGTCGCCCGCCTCAAGTTCCTCCTGGGAGACGAACCCGTCCTCATTGGTGTCCAGGGCGTCGAACGCCTCGGTGTCGATGGTCTCGCCATCGCCCGTGGAGAACTCCGCCTGGCTGAGTTGGCCGTCGCCGTCCGAATCCATGGCGTCAAGGAAGTCGGTGGACATCTGCTCGGCATCCGGTTTCTCCGGAGGCTGCATCATGCCGCCCTGCATTCCCATCATACCGCTCATGGAACTCACGGATTGAATATCCATAAGGCATCTCCTGGGTTGTTCCGCTTCGTCCCGCCGCCCGGCAACTGCCAAACGACAGTCTCCCCTTCCCGTGGGCGGGCGGACGGGCGGAAGCGGACAGTTCATAGACTGTATCGAACCGGCCCCCTCCGGGGATACCCGGCCGCCCATCAAGATTTATTAAGGTTGTCCGGCGCGGCCGGAACGCGGCCGGGTGTGAGAGTCAGGGGTAAATGGGCGCGCTTGCCCGGTCGCCGCGCCAGGCGGTAGGTAGGGGGTCAGGAAGGGACGCCGCGCAGCGGCACGGAGGCGGAAATGAGTTCGGAATCATACGAATACGACGTCCATGAATACAAGCGGGGTTTCACCCGCAAGCGGATCGACTCCATCCGGGAGGTGCCGCTGACCATCATGCTCAACGGGCGCGAGGTGGTCACCCTGCTGTGCACCGCGAAGTACCCGGAGTACCTGGCCGTGGGCTTTCTCAAGTCCGACGCCTTCGTCTCCAGCCCGGCCCAGATCACGGACCTGACCGTGCGCGACGAGGGCGACCGGCTGGTGGCCGAGGTGGAGACCTGCCACGATCCGTGGAAAGACCGGATCATGGAGCGCTCCATCACCTCGGGCTGCGGCAAGGGCACCAACTTCGGGCGCAACGTGACGACCATCTCCAAGCGCAAGGTCGGCGGCGACGTGCGCGTCACCCCGGACCAGATCCTGGCCCTGGCAAGGGAGCTGCACGAGCGCTCGACCCTGTACAAGAGCACACGCGGCTGCCACAACTCCTCCCTGTGCACGCCCGGGGAGATGCTCCTGTTCCGCGAGGACATCGGACGGCACAACGCCATCGACATGATCTGCGGCCAGTGCTTCCTGGACGACGTGGCCGTGGACGACAAGATGATCGTCTCCACCGGGCGCATCGCCTCGGAGATCCTGCTCAAGGTGGCGCGCATCGGCATCCCGGTGCTGGCCTCCACGGCCGTGGCCACCAGCTTCTCCGTGGAGCTGGCGCGCAAGATCGGCATCACCCTCATCGGCAACATCCGCGACGACAGTTTCTGGGTCTACAACGACAACGGACGGATCATCGGCTTCTGATTCCGGGCTCTCCAAGGGCGGAAGCATGATTTTTTCCATCTTTGTAACCAACCCGTTTTATTGAGCCATTCTATCGATTATATGTCCATTCAAGCATAATTGACCAAATAAATTACATATATTTCAAGCCATTATCAATTTCTGTGCCAAACCTTGAGCAAGTGTAAAACCTTTGGCAAGATAGCGTTCCCCCTTGATACTGTTTTTCAAGATTGGAAAACACTCTGGAGAACCACATGGAACGCAACATGGCCCTTGAGACAAGCAGGCTCGACCGCAAGCTGGCGCAGCTCAGAAAGAAGTCCTACATCTCCGCCGACCTCATCGACCTGCTCGATGAAGTGACGCACCTGCAACTGGCCGCCCTGCCCGAGGCCGAGGTGACCCTGCCGCCGGACGGCGAGCTCACCCCGCCCGAGGCCGTGCTCCAGGGCGTGTCCCTCATCAACCGCGAGGATTTCCCCTTTGACTCGGCCCAGGCCGAAACCCTGCTCGGCAAGCTGGTCGCCATCGTGTCCAAGTCCGAAGGCCCCCTGGGCGACGGCGCGAAGATCGTGGCCGAGGCCCTGGACAAGGGCGACCTGACCCTGGCCGAGCTGTTCCGGCACATCCTGGACGACGACACGACCTTCTTCGCCACCTGGGCCGAGCGCATGCCCGACGCGCCCCGGACCCTGCCCTTCCTGGCCCTGGCGGCCATGGGGCCGTCCATTGAGGCCGCGGCCGGGATGCTGGCCGAAAAGCTGCCGGACGTAAAGGTCATGCCCGTGGGCACCTGCCCGGTCTGCGGGTCCATGCCGCTCATCTCCTCCCTGGAACAGAAGGAGGGGTTCCGGCACGCCACCTGCTCGTTCTGCCGCCACCACTACCGGATCAAGCGCATCAGTTGTCCGGTCTGCGGCGAGGACGACCAGAAGAAGCTGACCTTTTTCACCGTGGACGAGGAGCCCGGCTTCCGGGTGGACGTCTGCGAGAGCTGCAAAAGCTACGTGAAGACCATAGACTTCCGGAACCTGGACCGCGTGGCGCTCCCGGTCCTGGACGACCTGGATTCCCTGGCCCTGGACTACGTGGCCGCGAACCAGGGATACCGGCGGGCCACCCTGTCCGCCTGGGGGTTCTAACAGCGGGAGGGGGCCATGCCCGAAACGCAACGGGACGTCATGCCGAAGAATCCGTACATCATGCCGGTCGTCGCGCCGCCGGACAACGGCGCCGCCTTCGAGGCGCTGCTCCACGACCAGGACAGGGCCAGGGACTATCTCCTGGAGCTGGCCTGGCCCACGGGCGACCCCTTCTGTCCGCGCTGCGGCCACCGCAAGGTCTACACCCTGTCCGGCGAGCGGTTGCGCTGCGCTGCCTGCAAGTACACCTTCCAGCCCTTCTCGGGTCGGTGGATCAACAACGGCGCGCTCAATCCCGACGAGTGGCTCCGGCTCATCGTCCTGTTCGTGGAGGAGCGCTCGGTCCACCAGATGAAGGAGGAGCTGGGGCTGTCCTACAACACGGTCTACAAGGCCCTGACCGCCATCCGCTTCGCCATCCTGGCCAACGCCCTGGACGCCCGGCAGCTGATCAGTCCGGCCACCGGCCTGGACTCCTACCTCAAGGGCAACCGGCTGACCGGCGGGCCGCGCGAGATGCGCATGGACACCATCCCGGTCTACGGCGTCCTGCGCCGCGACGACCTGGTCTTCATCGACCTGGTGCCCGGCTTCCAGGCCGAGACCCTGTTCCACTTCCACATGAACTTCCACCTCAAGCTCATCCGCTCGGGCAACCTGGTCTACACGGACCGCTACAAGGAGTACGACGCGCTCATGTTCTGCGGCAACGACTCCCTGCCCTACGAGGTCATCCGCCGCTACGACGAGCCCCCGCACATCGACGCGGTGCACGACGAGTTCTGGGAGTACGCCCAGTCGCGCATCAAGAAGTTCCGGGGCATCTCCTGCCAGCGCTTCCCCCTGTACATGAAGGAGCTGGAGTTCCGCTTCAACAACCGCGAAAAGCCCCTGGCCGAAATCCTGGCCGCCTATCTCTGCGCATTGGTGCCGAATACGGACTAGCTCCATGCGCCGGCGAGTCGGGGAGAGACCCGGTCCGGCAATCCGGATCCAGGCTTTCCCCCGTCCGCCGCACCCTGTTTCGGACGGATTTTCCCGGTGTCAAACCGTGAGGCGGAAATCACTTTATGTCAAAACTGACATAAAGTGAGCCCAGCAATAGCGCCATCCTGCTAAAAAAAACACGTTTTTCCCTGTGTGAAAAGGGCCGCAAGACCCCTCCCTTTGCCCGCTCGCCCCGGATTCATCATAAGGGGGATAACAGTAGTAATGGGAGAGGTACGCGCATGCGCATGAACAACCAACATTTGCCGGCTGCCGCCGCCGCGGTGCCCATGCCCTTCGACGGGCTGGGATTCGCTGCGGCCGAGGTCCGTCAAGCGGCCCGGGAGATGACCCCGGCGGTCCATCGCCACATCGGCGAGCCCGTCGCCATCCCGGCCGGTTGCGCCCCCGCCGTACAGTCCGGCGGCTACAAGCTGCTCGTGGCGCTGAGCCGCGAGATCCGCGGGCGCTGACCCGCATTCAACACAGGAGGTATGATGCACACCAACCGTAGAGACTTCCTCAAGCTCTCCGCTGTCGCGGCCACGGCCACGGCGTTCGGCGGGCTGGGGTTCGGCTGCAAGGCCAAGACGGCGACACTGCCGAACTTCGCCGCCGCCCTGGACCCGAAATGGAGCAAGCAGACCACGTCCGTATGCTGCTATTGCGCAGTGGGCTGTGGCCTGGTCGTGAACACGTCCCTCAAGGACATGAAGGCCGTCAACGTCGAGGGCGACCCGGACCATCCGATCAACGAAGGCGCCCTGTGCGCCAAGGGCGCCTCCATCTGGCAGCTGGGCGACAACGACCGCCGTCCGGACTCCGTCCTGTACCGGGCGCCCTACTCCAAGGGATTCAAGAAGGTCTCCCTGTCCTGGGCGCTGGAAACCATCGCCAAACGGATCAAGGAAACCCGCGACAAGACCTGGACCGAGAAGAACGCCAAGGGCCAGGTGGTCAACCGCTGCGACGGCATCGCCTCCCTGGGCTCTGCCGCTCTCGACAACGAGGAGTGCTGGGCTTACCAGACCATGCTCCGCAGCCTCGGCCTGGTGTACATAGAACATCAGGCGCGTATCTGACACAGCGCAACTGTTGCGGCTCTGGCAGAGTCGTTCGGACGCGGTGCGATGACCAACCACTGGATTGACATCCAGAATTCCAATTGTGTTCTCATCATGGGCAGCAACGCTGCCGAAAACCATCCCATTTCCTTCAAGTGGGTGACCAAGGCGCAGGAAAACGGCGCCACCCTGATTCACGTAGACCCCCGTTTCACCAGGACCTCGGCCAAGGCCGACTTCTACGCGGGCATCCGCTCCGGCGCGGATATCGCCGTCCTGGGCGGCATGATCAAGTACATCCTGGATCATGACCTGATCTTCAAGGACTACGTGGTCAACTACACCAACGCCTCCTTCATCGTCGGCGACAAGTTCTCCTTCGATGACGGCATGTTCTCCGGCTACAACGAGGCCACCCGGGCCTACGACAAGTCCACCTGGGCCTTTGCCATGGATGCCGAAGGCAATCCCAAAAAGGACCCGACCCTGGCCGACCCCCGCTGCGTGTACCAGCTGCTCAAGAAGCACTACGCGCGCTACGACATGGACAAGGTCTCCTCCATCTCGGGCATGCCCAAGGAAGCCCTGGTCAAGCTGTACGAGACGTACGCGGCCACCGGCAAGAAAGACAAGGCGGGCACCATCATGTACGCCATGGGCTGGACTCAGCACTCCGTCGGCGTGCAGAACATCCGCTGCATGGCCATGATCCAGCTCCTGCTGGGCAACATCGGCGTGGCCGGCGGCGGCGTCAACGCCCTGCGCGGCGAATCCAACGTCCAGGGGTCCACGGACCACTGCCTGCTGTTCCACATCCTGCCCGGCTACCTGGGGACCCCCCTGGGCTCCCAGCCCGACCTGGAAGCGTACAACAAGGCCCACACCCCGGTCTCCCATGATCCGAAATCGGCCAACTGGTGGGGCAACTTCCCGAAGTACTCCGCCTCGCTGCTCAAGTCCATGTGGCAGAACGACACCCCGGAGGACGCCTACCAGTTCCTGCCCAGGCTCGACTCGCTTTCGGCCAGGGAATACTCCTGGCTGAGCCTGTTCGACAAAATGGACGACGGGCAGTTCAAGGGACTGTTGTCCTGGGGCATGAACCCGGCCTGTTCGGGCGCCAACTCCAACAAGACCAGGCAGGCCCTGACCAAGCTGGACTGGCTGGTGAACGTCAACATCTTCCCCAACGAAACCGGCTGGTTCTGGGAAGGACCGGAAATGGACCCGTCCAAGATCAAGACCGAGGTCTTCTTCCTGCCCTGCGCCGTGTCCATCGAGAAGGAAGGTTCGATCACCAACTCCGGCCGCTGGATGCAGTGGCGCTACAAGGGCCCGGACTCGCCCAACGGCCAGAAGCCGGACGGCGACCTCATCTATGAACTGATGAAGGAGATCCAGCACCTGTACGTGAAGGAGGGCGGGGTCTACTCCGATCCCATCACCCGCCTGACCTGGGACGCCATCGCCACCGACGGCGTGTTCGACCCCCACAAGACGGCCAAGCTGATCAACGGCCAGTTCACCCGCGACATCGAGATCAAGGGCAAGCAGTACAAGAAGGGCGAGCAGGTTCCCAGCTTCGCCTTCCTGCAGGCCGACGGCTCGACCACCTCGGGCAACTGGCTCTACTGCCACTCCTACACCGAGAAGGGCAACATGGCCGCCCGGCGCGACCTGGCCCAGACCCCGGAGCAGGCCAACATCGGCCTGTATCCGAACTTCTCCTGGTGTTGGCCGGTCAACCGCCGCGTGCTCTACAACCGCGCCTCGGTCGACCTCAAGGGCAAGCCCTACAACCCGGAGAAGGCGGTCATCGCCTGGAACGGCGAGAAGTGGATCGGCGACGTGCCCGACGGCGGCTGGGCCCCCGGCACCAAGTACGCCTTCATCATGCGCAAGAACGGCTTCGGCCAGCTCTTCGGCCCCGGCCGGGCCGACGGTCCGTTCCCCGAATACTACGAACCGCTGGAGTGCCCGGTGAAGACGCACCCCTTCTCCAGCGTCCTGCACAACCCGACCGCCCTCAAGTTCGACGACGAGGAAAAGGCCGTGTGCGACCCCAGGTATCCCCTGGTGGGCACCACCTACCGCGTCACCGAGCACTGGCAGACCGGCCTCATGACGCGCAACTGCCCGTGGCTGGTCGAGGCCGAGCCGCAGGTCTTCGTGGAAATGAGCACGGAACTGGCCGAGCTCCGCGGCATCGAGAACGGCTCCAAGGTCGTCGTCGAGTCCCTGCGCGGCTCCATCTGGGCCAAGGCCATCGTGACCAAGCGGCTCAAGCCGTTCCTCGTCCAGGGCACCACCGTCCATCAGGTCGGCCTGCCCTGGCACTTCGGCTGGACGTGGCCCAAGGACGGCGGCGACTCCGCCAACATCCTGACCCCGTCCGTAGGCGACCCGAACACGGGCATCCCCGAAACCAAGGCCTTCATGGTCAACGTCCGTAAGGCGTAAAGGAGGAATGACACATGAGTAAGACATTCTTCATCGACCTGACCAAGTGTACGGCCTGCCGTGGTTGCCAGGTTGCCTGCAAGCAATGGAAGAAGCTGCCCGCCGAGAAGACCGAGAACTGGGGCTCCCATCAGAACCCCAAGGACCTCTCCGGCTCGACCCTCAAACTGGTCCGCTTCGAGGAAGTGGAGACCGACAACGGCATGCAGTGGCTGTTCTTCCCGGAACAATGCCGCCACTGCGTGGAGCCGCCCTGCCTGGATGCCATGACCATTCCCGGTTCGATCATCCATGACCAGGAGACCGGCGCTGTGGTCTACACCGATCTGACCGCCGACGAACCCGACAAGGACGCCTTCTCCATGGCCTGTCCGTACAACATCCCCCGCGTGGAAGAGAAATCCGGCCGGGTGGTCAAGTGCGACATGTGCATCGACCGCGTCAAGGTCGGGCTCCTGCCCGCCTGCGTCCAGACCTGTCCCACCGGCACCATGAACTTCGGTGAACGGGACGAGATGCTGGCCCTGGCCGAGGAGCGCCTGGCGGCCGCCGCCGAGAAGTACCCCGACGCGGAGCTGGTGGACGCCGATTCGGTGCGGGTCATCTACCTGGTGCAGACCGATCCGGACAGCTACTACGAGTCCCTGTCCGCCGATGCCTCCGGCATCCGGCGCGGCCCCATGTCCAGGAAGCAGTTCCTGGCCAGCCTGGGACGCCCGGTCAAACGCATGACCTCCTAACGATCATCCCCCCGGCGCGGGTTTTCCCCCGCGCCGGGGTTCTCCATCTCGAACGCTTCATGCGGGAACACCTCCGTAAGCCACACCGTCCGGCGGCCCGACAGGCCATCGGGGCAAGCGGAGTTTTTCATGACCCCGGCAGGCCCGTCCTGCCGGGGTCTTTTCCCCGGAATCGGGGCGAAAAACGATGTTGCATTGTGGGGAAATGGTCCCTTCTTGTGTTTTGAACGTCGAGACGGTAACGGGTAGTGGCAATAATCTGGTCGCCGACCCCAACATGGAGCCGAACCGTGCGAAAAGTCCCTGTTCTCTGCATCCTCATCTGCCTGGCGCTGGCCCTTGCCGGGTGCGGCCGGTCCGAAAAGACCGCCGCCGAGGACGCCGGGACGCCGGGCGTGACCGACGACCTCCTCACCCTGGGTTCCTCCCTGCCCCTGTCCGGCCACGCGGGCTACCTCGGCACCCAGACCCTGCAGGGCGCGCTGGCCTACATCCGCTACGTCAACGAGCAGGGCGGGGTCCACGGCCGCAGGATCCGGATCGAGGCCTTGGACGACTCCTACGACCCGCCCCAGTGCCTGGCCAACACCCAGCGCTTCATCATCGACAAGAAGGTCTTCGCCCTGTTCTGTTACGTGGGCACCCCGACCACCGTGAAGGCCCTGCCCCTGGTGGAGGACGCCAAGGTCCCGCTCATCGGCATGTTCACCGGGGCCAACGCGCTCAGGCAGCCGCCCAACCGCTACGTCATCAACATCCGCGCCTCCTACTACCAGGAGACCATGGCCGCGGTCCGGCACATGGTCGAGGACCTGGGGTTGACCAAGATCGCGGTCTTCTACCAATACGACGCCTACGGCTTCGACGGCCTCATCGGCACCGAGCTGGCGCTGAAGAAATTCGAACTGGAGCCCGTGGCGCGCGGCTCCTACATCCGGGGCACCCTGGACGTCCAGGACGGCCTGGACCGCATCCGCAGGTCCGGGGCCGAGGCCGTGGTCATGATCGGCACCTACGGGGCCTGCGCCCGGTTCATCAATCTTTCCGAGGAAGAGGGCTACAACCCGATCTTCTACACCGTGTCGTTCGTCGGCGCCGAGGAACTGGCCTGGCGCGTGGGCAGGGCCTCCCCGGCCCACGTGTTCATGTCCCAGGTGGTCCCCCCGCCCGTGGAGTCCGACGACAAGAACGACTCGGCCTCCAACTACGTCAAGCTGCTCCGGCGCTACTACCCGGACGACACCCCGAGCTTCGTCGGGCTCGAAGGGTTCCTCAACGCCGAGATCCTGGTCGAGGGGCTGCGCCGGGCGGGCCGCGACCTGACCCGCGAGGGGTTCATCCGGGCCATCGAATCCATCAAGGATTTCAAGCTCGGGCCGAACCTGACCATCACCTACGGCCCCTATGACCGTCAGGGATTGGACGCCATCCACTTCACCAAGCTGCACGACGGCAAGTTCATCCCCTTCACGGACTGGGCCGAGTTCAAGGGCGAGCTGGGGAGGCCGCAATGACCTTCGGCGAACGCATGGCGGCCCGATTCACCCGCATCGGCCTACGCGAAAAGCTGCTCTTCTCCATGCTGGCCGCGGTCCTGTTCATCTCCGTGGCCATCGCCCTGATCTCGCGCTGGATCCTGGTCTCCTCCCTTACCAACGAGCTGGAGATGCGCGGATTCGCCATCGCCCACTCCGTGGCCGAGCGCGGCGGTTCCTACATCCTGGACAACGACATCCCCAAGCTGCTGGTGCTCATCTTCGACGAGGCCAGGCTGCGGCAGCGCAAGGACCTGGTGGCCTACATCTTCATCGAGGACCAGGCGGGCAACATCCTGGCCCACACCCTGACCCACAGGCTGCCCGACAACCTGCGCGCCAACACCCTGCCGCCGGGCCGGCCCGACGCCATCAAGCTCATTGAGCTGGGCAACCAGGAGGTCTACGACCTGGCCGCGGCCATCAACGAGGGGCTGTACCGCATCGGCACGGTCCACGTGGGGCTGAACAAGCGCCACATCGACACCCTGGTGGGCAAGCTGCGCGTGGCCTTCCTCGGCTTCATCTCGGCCGTGGTCGTCATCACCGTCATCCTGTCCTCCTGGCTGTCCAAGTACATCACCAAGCCGGTCTCGGACCTGACCCGCCTGTCCGACGAGATCAGCCGGGGCAACTTCGACATCCCGCTCAAGCTCGGCTCGGGAGAGGACTGGAACTCGGCCGAGTGCCCGGCCTTCACCAACACGGACCTGCCCTGCTGGCACTTCGACCAGTCGCGCAGCGGCCAGACGCCCGCCGAGACCCACCGCAAGTGCGCGGACTGCGCCTTCTACCGCAAGCACCAGGGCGACGAGGTGGTCCAGCTCGGCGACTCCTTCCGCAACATGGTCTGGTCCATCAAGCTCTATCGCCGCAGGTTGCGCGAGTCCGAGGAAAAATACCGCTCCCTGTTCGACTCCGGCCCGGACCCGATCTTCGTGGTGGACTGCGCCAGCGGGACCATCCGGGACGCCAACCCCCGGACCACCGAGCTCTACGGCTACCCCCGCGAGCAGTTGCTGGGCATGCCCTTCCTGGACCTCGGCCCGGAGCACAACCCGGCCTGCCTGGACTTTTTCACCGAGGGCGGCGGCGGGTGCGTCTACTACCCCAAGCGGCTGCACTACAAGAACGGCGGCGAGCCCTTCTTCGTGAACATGCACGCCTGCCCCATCTCCTACCGGGGCAAGCAGGCCATCATCATCGCGGTCACGGACATCACCGAGCTGATCGAGAAGGACGCCCAGCTCATTCAGGCGGCCAAGATGAAGTCGCTGGGCGAGATGTCGGCCGGCGTGGCCCACGAGATCAACCAGCCCCTCAACGCCATCAAGGTGGGCAGCGAATTCCTGTCCATGATGCGCGAGGAGGACCTGGAGATCCCCAAGGAACACTTCGAGGAGGTGGTCAACGAGATCTCGGCCCAGGTGGACCGGGCCGCCGAGATCATCGACACCCTGCGCTCCTTCGGCCGCAAGTCCGACCTCATGGAGGAGTCCGTGGAACTGAACCAGCCGGTGCGGGCGGTCCTGTCCATGGTCCGCCGCCAGTTCGAGCTGGACAACATCCGCTTCGAGCTCAAGCTGGCCGAGGGGCTGTCCCCGGTGCGGGCCCACTCCAACCGGTTGCAGCAGGTCATCTTCAACCTGGTGACCAACGCCCGCGATGCCATCAACGACGTGTCCCACGCGGACGGCGGCGGGGACCGGCGGATCATCATCCGCACCGGCGACGACGAGAGCAAGGTGTTCATCGAGGTGGAGGACACGGGCGGCGGCATAGACGAGAAGGATCGGCAGAAGATTTTCGAACCGTTTTTCACCACCAAGGAAGCGGGCCAGGGCATGGGCCTGGGCCTGGCGATCACCTACGGCATCATCAAGGATTACGGCGGAGAGATCCGCATCGAAAGCAGCAAGGGACAAGGCACGGTCTTCCGCATGGAGTTCCCTGCCGCCACCGCGCGAGGAGAGTCCAAGGCATGAACGACAAAGTACTGGTCATAGACGACGAACGGCCCACCCTGAAGATGTTCACCCTGCTGCTCTCGGCCTACGGCTACGAGGTCCTGACCGCCGAGAACGGCCGCGAGGGGGTCGAGACATTCCGGCGCGAGGCCCCGGAACTGGTGCTGACGGACATCAAGATGCCGATCATGGACGGTATCGAGGCCCTGAAGGCCATCAAGAAGCTGAACCCCGCCACCGAGGTCATCGTCATCACCGGGCACGGCGACATGGACCTGGCCATCCAGGCCCTGAACCTCGACGCCACGGACTTCATCAACAAGCCGCTCAAGCGCGAGGCCCTGGAAAAGGCCCTGACCCGCGCCAAGGAGCGCATGACCATCGCGCGCAACGCGGAGGGACAGGTGGTCCTGGAGGAGAAGAACCGGGCCGCGGTCATCGGCGTGCGCGGCAACGTCTCGGCCATGACCATGCCCCGGCTGACCGAGGCGTTTGAAAAGGCCGTGGACATGGACAAGGAGGCCGTGCTCATCGAATTCGAGAAGAACGCCTCCATCAACGGGGCTGGGATCACCGGCCTGACCGAGCTGCTGCGCGGCAACGCTGGCTCGGGCACGCGGATTTTCCTGGCCGGGCTGTCGAGCAACTTCCGGTCCGTGTTCGAGGCCCTGGGCATCACCCGGTACGCCGAACTGTTCGACCAGGAGACCACGAACCTGACCGGGGGCTAGGTCACCGGGCGAGCTTTTCCAGCTCGTGGATGATGCCGCCCAAGTCGGGCCGCGAATTGATGTCGTGGACGTCGATGTAGCGGATGACGCCCTGTTTATCGATGATCACGATGGCCCGCTCGGCCATGCCGTCGGAGCGCAGGATGCCGAGCGCCCCGGCCGCCTTGCCGTGGGGCCAGAAATCCGACAGCACCGGGAAGTCAAGGCCGTGCATGGCCTTGACCCACATGGCCTGGGACGGGATGTTGTCCTCGCTGATGCCGATGACCTCGGCGCCGAGCCCGTGGAACATGTCCAGGGCCAGGTTGTAGCCCGGCCACTGGTCCGAACAGATCGGGGTCCAGGCCGCCGGGACGAACGACAGGACCACGTTCTTCTTTCCGCGATAGTCGCTCAGGGAGACCGTGCCCCCCTTGATGGACGGCAAGGTGAAGTCCGGGGCCGTGTCGCCCACCTTGACCTTGAGGGTCGAATCCGTGGATTTGAGGCGGCCGGGGTCGAAGGTCTCCACGTGACCGGCCAGGGCCGCCGAAGCCAGCAGGACCCAGGCGAGCAGCCCCCAGACCGGCAGTGAGAAAAGCAGTGCGCGTTTCATGGCTCCCTCCTACTTCCCGATCAATTCCAGCATATTCTTCAAAAACGCTCCCTTGTCCTTGATCTCGCCCTCGTGGAAGACCAGGATGGCCCGCTTGCGGTCGCGCAGGTCGACCAGGTAGTAGGCCGGGGTGCCCACGTCGCCCACGGCCTTGTGGGCAACGTAGTCCGGGTCCTCGAAGAGCGGGAACTGGACGTCGAACTTCTTGCGGTAGAAGGCCACCTCGAAGGGCGTGTTGCCTGCGGCAATGCCTACGAACCGGACCTTGTCCGCCTTGTCCGAGGCCAGGACCCGGGAAAACATGTCGTTCACCCCCGGCGCGTCATGCTGGCAGATGGGGCAGTACATGCTGAAGACCTCGACAAACGCGAAGTCGGCATCAATGTCCGAGAGGCGGATGTCCCCGTCGTGGACGCCCAGGTACTGGCGCTGCTCCGGGCTGATTTCGCCCTCGAGCGCCACGTCGGGGAACACGTCGGTGACCGGGGCTGCGGTCGCAAACGTTGCGGCCGCCATGAACAGGCAGGCGGCCAGGGCCGGGAGATATCGTTTCATGGCGTCGTCCTCGTCGCGTTAGGGGTCCGGTACAAGATATCCAGTATAATCCCAAAACGCGGAATTCGGCAACAACACGCCTCACTCGGCCGCTTCCGCACCTTGCCTGACCCGGGGGATCGCGGTATTGTTCCAGACTGGACAGCATCCCCAACAAAAAAAGGAACCATCATGGAACAGAGACCCGTCGTCCCCTCCCTGTTGAAAGGCTTCATCCTGGCCATCGGCTTCGTGGCCGGCTGCTGGGTCCTGGCCGGGGCCCTGGTCGACTTCAAGGCCATGGACCGTTTCGTCTCGGTCAAGGGCCTGGCCGAACGCGAGGTGCCCGCCGACCTGGCCATGTGGCCCATCAGCTTCAGCGTGGCCGCCGACACCCTGCCCGACCTCGACGCCGCCCTGGCCGACTCCCGCAAGAAGGTTTTGGACTTTCTGAACGAACAGGGGCTGGGCCAGGCCGAGATCATGAACGCGGCCCCCCAGGTGCAGGAAAACCAGTACAACTCGCCCAACCAGCGGCCCGTGCACCGCTACACGGCCCAGGCGGTCGTCACCGTGCGCTCGAACGACATCGCCAAGGTCAAGAAGGGCATGTCCGTGGCGGGCGAACTGGTTTCGCGTGGCGTGCTCCTGGTCCAGAACTATGAATTCCGCCCGACCTTCGCCTTCACCGGCCTGAACAAGATCAAGCCGGACATGATCGCCGAAGCCACACGCAACGCCCGGGACGCGGCCAAACAGTTCGCCGAGGACTCCGGCTCCCGCGTGGGCGGCATCCGGCGCGCCTCCCAGGGATACTTCTCCCTCCAGGACCGCGACCAGTACACCCCGGAGATCAAGAAGGTCCGGGTGGTCACCAGCGTGGACTACTTCCTGGAGGACTAGCCCCCGCCAACACAACACAAAGGCCGCTCCCGGCAATGGGAGCGGCCTTTGTATTGCGGAAATCCATCGACCGGCTAGAGCAGCAGGAGCCGGACGGCCTCCACCCCGGACCAGGTCTGGTGCAGGGCCAGGACAAAGGCGACCGCGTTGGACGCGCCGTGGACCAGGGCCATGCCGGGGCGCTTGCCGCTCGGCTTCTGCAGGATGTAGCCGGTGACCAGGCCGACCAGGATGAACGGCCACATGAGCATGCCCACGTCATAGTGCGGCCCGGTCAGCCCCAGCGCGCCCCAGCTTTGCTGGGCCATGTACAGGCCGAGCACCAGCCCGGCCATCCAGAGCCAGGCCGCGACCTTGCCGTATTTGACGTGCCCCTTCCAGTCGAAGGGGCATTTCCGTTTGAGATGCTGGAAGCGGAACCGGTTGATGCCCATGAACAGGACCCGGATGGCGATGAGCAGGGCCGCGAGCTGGAGGAGGGGATGTATCCAGAGCATGGTCGTCCTTGAAGAGGGTTAGACGGTGGCGAACAGGAGCGGGGCGAGCCCCAGGGGCAGAGACAGGTGCATGGCCGCCAGGGCGGGCTTGTGCCGGTTCGAGGCGGCCAGCCAGGCGGCCGCACCCCCGGCCAGAAGCAGCCCGGGCGGGACGATGAAGCGCAGGGAGGCCGGTCCGGCCAGGCCCGCGAAGCAGCTCAGACCCACGAAGTACGCGGCCACCCAGACGGCCATGAGCCCGGCGCGCACGGCCGGGGACAGGCCCACGTGCAGCACGGCGAACCCGGCGCGGCCGTAGTCCTCGCGGTGCTTTTCGGCCAGCAGCCAGAAATGGGGCACCTGCCAGAGGTAGAAGATCACGGCCACCCCGAGGATGTGCGGGTCGAGCCACCCTCCCCCGGCGGCCAGCCAGCCGGTCAGGGGCGGCGCGGCCCCGGCCACGCCCCCGGCCAGCAGGGCCATGGGCGAGACCCGCTTCAGCGGGGTATACAGGCCGTTGTACACGGCGACCACGCCGAGCCCGGCGAGCAGCGTCGGCCACCCCCCGGCCCAAAAGAACAGTGCGAGCCCGGCCAGGCCGAACAGCGCGGCCCACAGCAGGCCGAGCGCGGGCGTCATGCGCCCGGAGGCCAGGGGCCGGTTCCGGGTGCGTTCCATGCGCGCGTCGCGGCCGCGCTCCTGGACCTGGTTCAGGGCCGAGCACCCGCCGCAGAGCAGGAAGGCCCCGGCCGCCGCCGGAAAGGCGTGGTCCGGGCCGCCGTACAGATGGACGTGGTAGAGCGCGCCGAACAGGCTCCCGGCGGCCACGGCCAGGCTGACCTTGGGCCGGATCAGCGGGAAAACGGAGGTGATACGGTCCGGGATCATTCGGCGTCCTTCTTCCCCAGGGACTTGATGTAGCCGACGAGCTGGTCCAACGAGGCCGCGTCCAGGTCGTCGAAGGCGGGCATCCCGTCGTCGAACCCCTCGGGCACGTCGGCCCCCGGGTCGGTGATGGCCCGGCGGATGTAACCGTCGTCCGCTTCGAGTTCGTAGGGCTTGCCGTCCGCTGTCTTGCCCTTGCGCTCGCTGCCGTACAGGCCGAGGAAGGTCGGGCCCACGTCGTCCGTGCCGTCCGTGGTGTGGCAGCCCAGGCAGCCGAGCTCGTCGGCCAGAGCCGCGCCCTTGTCCTTGCCCTGCCCGCCCTTGAGCAGGTAGGCGGCCATGACGCCCAGCTGGGCGTCGGACAGTTCCTTGCCGTAGGTCGGCATCATGTCGTCCCACCCTTTGACCACGGCCGCGCCCGGATCGCGCACGGACTGGCGGATGTACGCCTCGTCGGGCCGGATCTTCTTCTCCTTGCCGTCGGGCAGGACCACGGTCTCCTCGCGGTTGCCCAGGTCGAGCAGGCTCGGGGCCGACTCGGAGGACAGGTCCATGGAGTGACACTCGAAGCAGCCGAATTCCTCGAGCAGGGACATGCCCAGCTCCTCCTCGGCGGGATCCTTCTCGCCGTTCAGCCAGGAGTCGAACTCGTCCTTGTCCACCACCCGCAGGATGGTGATCATGTCCGCGTGCTTGAGCCCGCAGTACTCGGCGCAGAAGATGTCGAAGTCGCCCACGGTGTCGGACTGTATCCAGGCCTGGGTGTCCATGCCGGGCACCAGGTCCCACTTCACGCGCATGGCCGGGACGTAGAAGGAATGGATCACGTCGCGGGTGGTCAGGGCCAGCTTGACCGGGGTGTCCACCGGGATGACCAGCTCCTTGGAGGTCTTGCCGTTGGCGTAGGTGAACCGCCAGGACCACATGCGCCCTTCCACGCCCACGGTCATGGCCCCTTCCGGGATGTTGCGCATGGCCTTGAACGAGGTCCAGCCGGTCCAGAACAGGCCGAGCACGATGAGCAGGGGCAGGACGGTCCAGAGGATCTCCAGGGTGACCGACCCCTTGATCTCCGTGGGCTGCGGGTTGCGCGTGTAGTGATAGCGCCACAGGAAATAGAGCATGGTCACGGTCACGGCCACCAGGATGAACACGGCGAATCCGAGGATGATCAGAAAGGCTTGGTCCACTCCCTCGGCGGCGGTGAATATCTGCGGATACATGGGCTACCTGTTCGCGGTGTCGAAAAAGGTGAATCCGATGAAGATGGCCAGGATGACGAAGGCCACCAGGACCATGGTCTTGAGCGTCCAGTTCTCGTATTTGAGATGCATGAAGAAGAAGACCACCAGGGACGCCTTGATCGAGGCGATGGTCATGGCCGAGATCACGTTGAAAAAGCCGAGGTGGATGGTGGACACCTCCACGGTGATGGCCGTGAGGACCATGAGCCCGGCCCATACCGCCACGAACAGGCCGTAGCCCGGACCGTGGTGTTTCGTCTGTTCGTTCTCGTTCATGCCTGCCCGCCTAGGTGATGAGGTAATAGAGCGGAAAAAGGTAGATCCAAATCAGGTCCACCAGGTGCCAGTACAGCCCGGCGTTCTCCAGGGCCACGGAATGCTCCGGGGTGCACGTCCCGACCGCGATGCGGGTCCAGACCCACAGGAACACGCCCATGCCGATGATCACGTGCAGCCCGTGCAGCCCGGTCATGACATAGTACAGGGCGAAAAAGGCCTGCTTGCCCGGCTCCCACTGGATGAGCGTCTCCCCGCCGGGGTAGATGCCCAAGTGGATCTTGTGGGACCACTCGAAATACTTGATGACCAGGAAGCAGCAGGCCAGGATCAGGGTCCCCCCCATGAACACCTGGGCCAGCCTGCGGTCGCCCCGCTGCAGGCCGACCACGGCCAGGGCCGCGAACAGGCTCGAGGTGATCAGGACCACGGTGTTGGTGGTCCCCATGGTCACGTCCAGAAGCAGGCTCGCCTCGTGGAACTCCGTGGGGTAGCGCCCGAACGTCACCGAGTAGAGCACGAACAGGCCGCCGAAGAGCAGGATCTCCGTGAACAGGAAGAGCCACATGCCCATCTTGGCGCCCTGGTAGTCCCTATGCATGGTCATCGTCCCTCACTTCGCTGAAGTCGTAGGGTCCGTGGGTGACCACCGGCTCGGTGTCGAAGTTGTGCGTGGGCGGCGGGGACGGCAGGGTCCACTCCAGGGTGGCCGCCTTCCACGGGTTGCGGCCCACGGGCTCGCCCCGGTAGCGCGAATGGATCAGGTTCCAGAACATCAGCGCGAGCCCCGCGAAGGTGATCCAGGAGCCGTAGGTGGACAGCCGGTGCAGCGAGGTGAACTGCGGCAGGTAGTCGTAGTAGCGCCGGGGCATGCCCTCCAGCCCGAGGAGGTACATGGGGAAATACAGCCCGTTCAGGCCGACGACCAGGATGAGGGCCGCCGTGATCGCCTGCTTGCGGTTGTACATGCGCCCGTACATCTTGGGGAACCAGTAGTGGATGGCCGCGAACATGCCAAACCCCGTACCGCCGAAGATGACGTAGTGGAAATGGCCGACCACGAAGTAGGTGTCGTGGACGTGCATGTCCGTGCCCGCGGAGCCGAGCACCAGGCCGGTGATGCCGCCCATGGCGAAGAGGAAGATGAAGCCGAGCGCGTAGATCAGCGGCGGCTCCAGCCGGATGGACCCCTTGTACATGGTCGACAGCCAGTTGAAGACCTTGACCGCCGAGGGCACGGCCACGATGAAGGTCAGAAACGAGAAGACCATGACCGCCGTGTCGGACATGCCGGACACGAACATGTGGTGCGCCCAGACCAGGGAGCCCGCGAAGGCGATGGCCAGGGACGAGCCCACGATGGTCTTGTAGCCGAAGATGGACTTGCGGCAGAAGACCGGGATGATGTCCGAAATGACGCCCATGGCGGGCAGGATCATGATGTACACCGCCGGATGCGAATAGATCCAGAACAGGTGCTGGTAGAGGATCGGGTCCCCGCCCCGGGCCGGGTCGAAGATGCCCAGGCCGAGCAGCCGCTCGACGATGATCAGGACCACGGTGATGGACAGGATGGGCGTGGCCAGGACCTGGATCCAGGCCGTGGCGTAAAGCGCCCAGGCGAACAGGGTCAGCCGGGTCCAGGTCAGCCCCGGCGCGCGCAGCCGGTGGATGGTGACGATGAAATTCAACCCCGTGAGGATGGACGAGAAGCCGAGGATGAACACCCCGGCCACGGCCACGGACACGTTGGTGGTGGTCACGGCCGAAAACGGCACGTAGAAGGTCCAGCCCGTGTCGGGCGCGCCCCCGCCGGTGAACAGCGAGATCAGCGCCGTGGCCCCGCCGATGACGTACAGCCAGAACGAGAACGTGTTCAGCCTCGGGAAGGCCACGTCCTCGGCCCCCAGCTGCAGGGGCAGGAAGAGGTTGCCGAAGGCCGCCGGGATGCTCGGAATGACCACGATGAAGATCATGATCACCCCGTGCACGGTGAACAGCGCGTTGTAGGCCTGCTGGCCGATGAAATCCTTGCCCGGCCAGAAGAGCTCCATCCGGATGACCATGCCGATGCACACGCCGATCGCGAAGAAGAGCGTGATGCACCACAGGTAGAGCATGCCGATGCGCTTGTGATCCAGCGTGAACAGCCACTCGCGGACCCAGGACTTGCCGCCCGATGCCATGAAACCGGGACTCACCGCCTCCGTCGCCATCTAGCGCCTCTTCTTTTTCTTGCCGCCGAGCAGCAGCCAGGCCAGAAAGATGGCCACGAACCCGACGATGGTGAACCCGGACACGCGCAGGATGTCGAAGACGTACCGCCGCCCCTGGGGATCATAGTTGTAGCAGAAGGAAAGCAGCCGCTTCACGGACAGCCCGGTCTTGCCCTGGGCGGCCTCGGTGCCCGCCATGGTGATGTCGAAGGGCAGGAAACTGGAGCCGTAGAGATAGCGGACCACCTTGCCGCCGGGGGCCACCGCGATGGCCGCCACCGGGTGGGCCCACAGCCCGCCCTGCTTCTGGACCGTGTAGCCGATGGCCTTGAGCGTGGCGTCGATGGACGCCTGGTCGCCGGTCAGGAAGGTCCAGTATTCGGCCGGGAAGGCGTCGCCCGCGATGGCCGTGTAGTTGCGCTTGGCCCGGGCCGCGTCCTTCACGGTCTCGTGGGGGTCGAAGCTCAGGGAGACCACCTTGAGCTCCTTGCCGGGCGTCAGCTTCACCTGGGGCAGGATGGAGGCCACCGAGCCCTGGAGCAGGCTGCACACGTCCGGGCAGCGGTAATAGATGGGCAGCAGCAGGATGGGCGCGTCGGCCAGCTCGGGCAGGGTCACCCGATTGCCCTCGGAGTCGGTGAAGGGCACGTCCGGGAGCTGGGCCCCGAGATGCTCCTCGATGCCCACCGGGAGGTCGGCCTTCCCGGCCTCCTCCATCATCTTGGCATGGTCGTGGGATTCGTTCATGGACTGGTCGCCCATGTCGTGATCGCCCATGTCAGGACCAGTCACGCTTTGACCGTCCGTGTCCGAGCTGCCCATGTCCGGCTTGGACAGGTCGTCCAGGTCCGGGCCGCCCCGGCGGTCGAGCTCGGGACTGCCCATGTCGGGACTGCCCAGGTCGCGGCCGTCCACCTCGGGACCCGCATGTTCCAGGGATTCCCGCGCCGCTTCGACGCCCTTGTCCCTGTCCTCGGTCCCGCCGGCCGCCCAGCAGGGGGCGGCCAGCAGGGCGGCGAGAACGAGCAACGGAATCAGTAAACGCATTCGCCTTATCCTAGAGGGAACCGACGTAGGCGGCCAGGGCCTTGATGTCTTCCGGGGTCAACTGGCCGGCCATGCGCTCCATGGTCCGCTTCTTGGCCCCGCCGTAGGTGCCGTCCTTGTAGCCCGTGAGCTTCATCTCGATCTCCTGGGCGGTCTGTCCCTTCAGGACCACGTCGCCGCCCGCCTTGGAAGACTCGGTTCCGTCGCGATGGCAGGCCGCACACCGTTTCTTGTAGAGATCCCCGCCGTCCACGGCAAAGGCGGCGGTCACGCCGAAACAACACACGATGGTCAATACAGCCAGCAGTTTTTTCATATCGTCCTCTACGGTTAGAATGGGGGTTACAGTGCGATTCCTATTGGCCACAATAAACTTTTTTCAAGTTTTTTCAAACCACCGCCGCGCAATAATAACGATTCGGCAGGAATTCGCCGCCCGTTGCGCCATCTCGTCAATTTTCTAATAGCCTATTTTACCACATACACCATATAGTCATTAAAACCGGGTCTGCGCGACCCGGCAACGAACCTTTGGAGGCACTGTATGGGTATTAAATGGAAATTGCTGTTGATCACCGGCCTGCCGGTTTCCGCCATCCTGATCATCTTCGTCGTGGGATTGACCAGTTTCAACATCCTGGACTCGAACATGGTTTCGGTGAACGGACTGCACATGGACAGGGCCACCATGATCGACGCCGACCGCGACGCCTATCAGGCCCAGGTGGCGGTCATGAAGGCGGAAACCGCGTCCTCCGTGGAGGCCCTGAACGCGGAAAAGGCCGCCTGCGTCGAGAACATGCAGCAGACCTGGGACAGAATCACCGGCCCGGGAAAGAACTTCAGCCCGGAGATGGACGGCGACTTCGCCACCTTCAAAACGGATTTCAAGCAATGGGAAACGGCCAACAACACCATCCTGGCGTTGACCGCCGAGACCCTGGCCGCCAACCTGGAGCGCGACAAGGAGGAGAAGGCGGCCGTGGGCTCTTTCGACTCCATGCGCGAAATCATCAACGAGCTCGGCGAGATCGCCGACACGCGGCTGAAGAGTTCCCTGCTGCCCGAGGGCGAGCGCATGCGCACCGAAAACGCCTTCTCCCTGATCCTCAACGCCGATCGCGACGCCTACCAGGCCTACGTTGCCCAGCTCCTGGTCATCCGCAGCATCGATCCGACGGAGATCAAGAAATGGGCCGACTCCTTTACCGAGAATCTGGGACAGACCCGCGACCGCGTGATCCAGGGGGCGAGGCTCCTCGGTCCCGAGGGCCAGAAATTTGAAAAGGACTTCCAGTCCCAGCTCGACACGTGGGCCGCGCACAGCAAGACGGTGGTCGACCTGTCCACGGCCAACGCGGACAAGAATCTCAAGCGGATCACCCTGCTGGCCGAAAGCGAGAAGACCTTCGAAGCCATGCGCGGGTCCATCGACCGGCTCGGCCAGGCCGAAGTGGCCCGGGTCGAGGCGCGCATGGCCGACCTCGGCGTGGTGGTCAACCGGACCATCTGGACCTACGTGCTCATCTCGCTCCTGTTCATCCTGGCCTCCGTGGCGGTCACCCTGGTCTTCTCCTCCAGAATGGCCTCGGTCATGAAGCAGGCCGCGAGCGTGGCCGAGTCCCTGTCCGGGGGCGACTTCACCGTGCGCCTGAACGTGAACCGCAAGGATGAAATCGGCCAACTGGCCAAGGCCATCGGCGTCATGATCGACAAGCTCCGGGCCATCGTCTTCGAGGTCCAGGATTCGGCCTCCAACGTGGCCTCCATCTCCGAAGAGCTGGCCGGTTCCTCCCAGACCATGAGCCAGGGGGCCACCGAACAGGCCGCCGCCGTGGAGGAGGTCTCGGCCTCCATGGAGCAAATGTCCTCAAGCATCAGCCAGAACTCCGAGAGCTCCAACAAGACCGGGACGATCGCCGTGCGCACCGCCGACGAGGCCCGCAAGGGCGGCGAGGCCGTGCGTCAGACCGTGGAAGCCATGACCCAGATCGCCGAGAAAATCTCCATCATCGAGGAGATCGCCCGGCAGACCAACCTGCTCGCCCTAAACGCGGCCATCGAGGCCGCCCGGGCAGGCGAACAGGGCAAGGGCTTCGCCGTGGTCGCGGCCGAGGTGCGCAAGCTGGCCGAACGCAGCGGCACCGCCGCCGCCGAGATCGGCGAACTGTCCGCCTCCAGCGTGGAGGTGGCCACCCGCGCCGGCAAGATGCTCGACTCCATAGTCCCGAGCATCGAGGAGACCGCCGAGCTGATCCAGGAAATATCCGCAGCCAGCAACGAGCAGAACGCGGGCGCCACCGAAATCAACAGCGCCCTCCAGCAGCTGGACTCCGTTGTCCAGACCAACGCCAGCTCCTCGGAGGAAATCGCCTCCACGGCCGAGGAACTGTCGTCTCACGCCGTGCAGCTCGAAGCGACCATGGGCTTTTTCAACCTGGGCCATGGCTCCACCGGAGCCCTGCCTGCCGGACCGTCCAAGCCCAAGTCCGGGAACGGCTCCAGGCCCGCCATGCTCCCCCCGGCCGCCCGGAAGGCCTCGGCCCCCCAACCCGTGGTCGGCGCGGACATCGACCTGGACGACGGGGACGACACCTTCGAGCGGTTCTGATCTCCCTGTTCCGCACCCTGTAAAGGGCGGCCCCGGCATCGGGGCCGCCTTTTTTTCGTCCCGCCATACGATATAGACGAACACAACCCTCCGACCTCACTGCAAAAGGCCACATGTATCCATTAAAAATAGACTTCGTGGCCCTGTTTTACTCCATCAATCGTGGAAGACGAGGGCGGCCTACGACGACATCACCGATTCGGTCACATTTTTTTATTCAATAGTTAAAGTGTATTATAAACTTTTTTTGCGGCATTTTCATGGCATGTCCCTTGCTTCGTACAATGCACATTCCGATTGGAGGATGCGATGATGAGACGAAGCGACACGAGCGGGACGAAGCGGCTCGGGCTGGCTGCGGTGGAGATGGCCATGCTCCTGCCCATCTTCCTGATGCTCCTGATGGGCGTCATGGACGCGGCCCGGCTGTTCTGGACCCAGGGAGTGGTCCGGGACGCCGCGTTCGAAGGGGCGCGCATGGCCGTGCTCAACGAGACGAGCCTCGACCAGATAGAGACCGAAGTCCGGGAGAAGCTGCTCGCCGGCGGCGTCAACCAGGACTCCTCGGTGGAGGTCGGCCCGCGCGAGCCGTCCCGGCCCGTGGACGTGACCGTGTCCGTGCCCTTCGATTTCCTGGTCATCGACAACCTGATCCCGTCCATGGCGGACTGGTGCAGCCGGGTGACGGCCACGGCCGTCATGACGCACGAGAGGTAGCCATGCGCAAGAACACCGACAGCCGACGCGGTAGCGCGATCATCGAATTCGCCCTGCTCATGTCCCTGCTCCTGGCCCCCCTCCTGGCCGGTATCTGGGACGCGGCCAGGATGATAGACATGAACCAGATTCTGACCCGGGCCGCCCGCGAGGGCGTGATCATGGCCTCGCGCGGCGACGACCCCGCCGAGACGGTGCGCGCCTACGTGGCCTCCGAAGGACTGACCGCGGACAACCTGACCGTGTCCGTCGAGGTCGGCCCCGAGGACCGCGACCTGGGCCAAGAGGTCTCGGTCTCCCTGAACTACAACTTCGCGGACAGCACCGTGTACCCCTGGGAGAACCTCATGCCCGGCGGGATGACCACGGTGGCCCGCGCCAAGATGGAGTAACGGCCATGCGCGATTTTCTCCGCAGACTGAACAACGAACGCGGCTTCGCCACCGTGCTGGTCAGCATGTGCATGGCCGCCCTCATGGGCCTGACCGCCCTGGCCGTGGACCTCGGGCGGGCCTACCTGAAGCGCAGCGCCCTGCAGACGGCGGCCGACGCCGGGGCCCTGGCCGGGGCCAACTCCCTGCTGGCCGAAGGCCGGGACATGGAAAAGCTCCGCCTCATCGTGACCAACTACGCCACCCGGAACCTGACCGAGGCCGACGCGCCCGCCAAGGCCCTGACCGACGCGGACATCGTCTTTTTGCGCGACGGCGTGCCCGACGAGCAGGCCCCCAACCAGGTGGAGGTGACCATCTCCCTGACCGGACAACGCGAGAACGCCTTCCCCCTGTACTTCGGCAAGGCCGTGGGCCGCCCCTCCATGGACATCACCGTAACCTCGCGCGCCGGGCTGGCGGGCATGTGCTCGAGCAAGTGCGCCAAGCCCTTCGTGGTGCCCACCAAGTACGAGTGGGACGACGATGCCGCTCCCGGGACCAAGTACTACCAGAACGAAACCCTGGACGTGGAAAGCCCCCAGGAGATGGCCACGGTCAACGTGCTGGGCTACACCCAGGACGACGTGGGCACCCAGATCATCATCAAGCCCGGCGACCCGAGCCTGACCATCGTGCCCGGCCAGTACAACCTGGTGGACCTGCCCCCGGTGAACAAGGGCGACCCCGTCACCGGCGCGGCCATGGTCAAGGAGAACATCGAGGGATGCACCGGCTCCAACAGCCTGGCCACCGTGGCCCCGGGCGACGAGCTGCTGCTGGAGCCCGGCAACTCCGCCGGCCCGGTCAAGGCCGGGGCGTCCACCCTCATCGGCCTCGACCCCTACGCCGCCTGGGACCAATCCACCAACGCCATCGAGGGCAGCTCCTTCAGCGATCCCATGGACAGCCCGCGCGTGGTCATCATCTCCTTCTACGACCCGCGCTACCCGCCCAGCGGCGGACGCAACACCCTGATCGTCTACGAAATGGGCGCCTTCTTCATCGAGAACGTGGACAGCTCGGGCAACGTCCAGGCGCGGTTCATCAACACCGTGGCCGTGGACCCCGATGCCGACGGCTCGGACTGCCTCCTGCGCATCAGCCGCCTCATGCTCGATTCAAGCAGACAATAGCCCCTCTCCTCCCCCCATTCGTCCTCCGGCAGGGACGTCGGCCGACACGGCCGCCGTCCCTGCCGCAACCTGGCGAATCCTCCTTTTTCAGGGGGAAAACGTCCCCCAACCCCGCCGTTGAGCCAAATCAGGGGTTCTTTTGGCTATTTTACTGTAAAATAACGAACCTGACAGGTGTGGAATACCCATTTAACTCTGAAAAGAATGGACTATTTTCTTGCCATGTGCTTATACATAGCTCTGTCTCAGGCCAAGAGGTTGCGGGTTGTGGGTAACATGCGGAAATGTTTGAGCATTTCCTGCAAAGCCGTGCCTTGGGGCCGAGATTCTAGCTGGTATCAGCAACGGAATCGAGGGTGCACTTCGGGAAGGGATGCACTTCCTGGTTCGGACGGCGCAGGCCGCCGGACCGCCTCGAATCCTTGGGAGTCGAAAGCGTCGAAAGCGGCGATCCCGGTCGGATCGTTTCCGACGGCTTCACCACCAGTCGACGGGGCATCCCTTGGATTCAGACACACCCCCCGGACCGCCCGCAGTGGCCCGGAGGATGGCTGCAATCCGATGTCCGTGTCGGGATGGCCCGGAGTGAACGCCGCCTGATGCACACGACCCCGCGTTGAATGAACGGTCTCGCCCATGGGCGGGATGATTTTTTGCCGCCCCCTGGGGGCGGTGTCACAACACAAGGGGGTGCTATGGGAAAAATCTCCTCTTGGGATTGGGAACCCGGCCAAAAAACGGTCGTTAAATCCCTCTCCCTCCTCGAAGGACACGAATGGCAGGAAGAGCCGTACGTCTCGCCCGACGGCGAGACTTTCGTCGCGATCGTCAAGGTCGGCGACGGCGAATTCTCCGTTCGAACCAACGACTCGGTCTGGGAAGCCACGTTCGAAAAGATCTGGTATCCGAAATTCTCCCCTGACGGCCGCCTGACCGCCATCTGCCAGCAGGACATGGAATGGGTCCTGACGGTGGACGGCGAAGCCATGGGCGAAACCACCGACTACATCTGGGACACCATGTTCAGCGAGGACGGCTCCGTCATCGCCACCATGTACAAGTCCGAGGAACGGTACGGCATGTGCGTCAACGGCGAGCCGTGGGAAACCCTGTTTGAAAACGCCAACATGCCCGCCCTGTCCAAGAACGGCGCGCACACCGCCACCGTGGTCCAGGCCCAGAGCCTGGCCGCCGCCGACCTCGAGGGGTTCAAGCGCGGCGTGTACACCGTGGCCGTGGACGGCGAGGCCTGGAAGGGCCGCTACGTCAACATCTGGAACCCGGTGTTCAACGACTCCGGCGACTCCCTGGCGGCCACCTGCCGGACCACGGTGTACGATCACACCATCGTGGTCGACGACAAGCCCTGGCCAGTCAGCTACAACCAGGTCTGGGAACCGGTCTTCTGTCCCAAGGACGGCGGCGTGGCCGCTCCGGTCCGCGTGGCCGGCAAGTGGGGCGTGGCCAAAGACGGCCAGACCCTGTGGGAACCCCGCTACGTCCAGTGTTTCTACCTCCAGTACGACGCCTCCGGCGAGAAGCTGTGGGGCGTGGTGGCCACCAGCTACGGCCAGTTCACCGCCTGCGTGAACAACGCCGCCTGGAACGAGACCTGGCCCACCGTGTCCGACCTGGTGGTCAGCCCCGACGGCCAGCGCGCCGCGATCCTGGCCTCCGACTGCAACAAGGACTTCCGCATCGTGGTGGACGGCACCCCCTGGTCCGGCACCTACGACATGGCCTGGCCCGCGGTCTTTTCGAAGGACTCCAAGACGGTCGCCGCCAAGGTGGAAAAGAACGGCAGATTCCGGATTCTGGTCAACGGCAAGTCCTATGAACGGGACTTCGACGCCGTGTGGCCCCCGATCTTCAGCGAGGACGGCACCAAGGTGCTCATCCGCGCCATCGAGAACAACAGCTACATCCGCATCGTCGCGGAAGTATGCGACTTTTAAGGGGGAGCAGATATGACTGATTTCTATGTCTTCGCCACCGGCCCCCTCGCCTGGATCGCCTTCGGCATCTTCATCCTGGGCGCCATCTACCGGTTGGTCAGCATGTATTCGCTGGCCAAGGCCAAGGACGGCTCCTCCATCGCCTACATGAGCTGGTACTACGGGCTCCGCTCCATCCTGGCGTGGATGGTCCCGTTCAAGTCCATGGGTTGGAAGTCCGATCCCCTGATGACCGTGACCACCTTCATCTTCCACCTCTGCTTCCTGCTGGTGGCCGTGTTCCTGGGTGCGCACGTGGTCCTGTGGAACACCGCGTTCGGCATCACCATCCCGAGCCTGCCCTCGCAGTTCGGCGACATCGTCAGCTTCGTGGCCCTGGCCTGCTGCGCCGTCTTCGCGTACCGCCGCTTCGCGCTGCCGCACGTCAAAGGCGTCACCCGCTGCCAGGATTGGTTTGCCCTGGTCCTCGTTGCCCTGCCGTTCATCACCGGCGTGCTGGCCTACCATCAGGTGGGCTCGCCCCTGGTCATGACCACCCTGCACGTACTCTCCGGGGAACTGCTGCTCGCCCTGATCCCGTTCACCCGTCTGAGTCACGCGCTGTTCGTCCTGTTCACCAGGGCGTACATGGGTTCCGAGTTCGGCGGCGTCCGCCATGCCAACGACTGGTAGGCCAAACCATCACAGTAACGCGAGGTACGAATAATGAGTCACATAGCTGACAGAATCATAGCCGATGTCGGCCTTCAAGCCGGCGTCGACGCGTTGACCACCGACAAGATCGAGAAGGTGGTCAACCGGATGCTCAAAGGTGAAACCGGTGCCAAACTCCGGGCGTACAAGGAGACGTGCATGCGGTGCGGCCTCTGTTCGCAGGGCTGCCACTACTACATGTCCCACGACGCCGACCCGAGCTACTCGCCCGTGAACAAGGCCACCGAGACCATGTACGAACTGATGGACAAGAAGGGCAAGGTCTCGCCCCAGCGGATCTACGAGATGGCCCAGATGGCCTACACCGAATGCAACCTTTGCAAACGGTGCGCCCACTACTGTCCCATCGGCATCGACACCGGCTACATCATGTCCATGGTGCGCCGCATCTGCTACCTGCTGGACGTAGTCCCGCAGTATATCCGCGACACCGCCCACTCCCACGCCTCGACCATGAACCAGATGTGGGTCAAGGACGACGAGTGGATCGACTCCCTGCAGTGGCAGGAGGACGAGGCCCGGGACGAGTTCCCCGACCTGCGCATCCCGCTCGACAAGGAAGGGGCCGACGTCTACTACTCGGTCATCGCCCCGGAACCCAAGTTCCGGACCCAGCTCATCTACCAGGCCGCGGCCATCATGAACGCGGCCGGCATCGACTGGACCATGCCGTCGCATCCGGGTTGGGACAACTCGGACATGTGCATGTTCGTGGGCGACTATGAAAACATGGGCCGCCTCAAACGCGCCCACTACGAATCCGCCCAGAAGCTGCGCGTCAAGCGCATCGTCATGGGCGAGTGCGGCCACGCCTTCCGCTCGGTCTACGACATGGGCAACCGCTGGCTCGGCCACAAGAAGATGCCGGTTCCGGTCAACCACGCCATCGAGTTCTACTGGGAGCTGATCAACGAGGGCAAGATCAAGATCACCCACCAGTACGAGAACCCGGTGACCATTCAGGACCCGTGCAACATCATCCGCGGCCGGGGCCTCATGGACAAGCTGCGCGACGTGGTCCACTTCCTGTGCAAGGAAGTGGTCGAGATGACCCCCAACCGCGAGCACAACTACTGCTGCTGCGCGGGCGGCGGCGTCATCAACTGCGGGCCGCCGTTCAAGAACACCCGCATGACCGGCAACCGCATCAAGGCCGAACAGCTCAAGGCGACCGGCGTGCACGACGTGGTCATCCCCTGCCACAACTGCCACGGCGGCATCGAAGACCTGATCGGCTACTACGATCTCGGGATGCACGGCAAGTTCGTCAGTGACCTCATCTACGAACTGATGGAAAAACCGGAAGTCTAGGAGGACGCCATGAAAAAGTACAACTTCACGCTCGCGGCCTCCATGCTGACCGTCATTCTGCTGGTCGTCGTGTACATGGCCCCCACGGCCTTTTCCCAGGACGACATGACCCAGGTGCCCACGGACGGCTTCGCCAAGCTTGAACGCCCCCGCGTGCCCTTCGCCCATGACGCGCACAACGAAAAGGCCGGCCTGGACGACTGCATCGTCTGCCACCATTCCAAGAACGACGACGGCACCCGAAACATGGAGACATCCTCCGAGGGCGAGCCCTGCAGCTCCTGCCACGCGGAGAAGCGCACCGACGGCGGCACCCCGCTCATGCGCGCCTACCACCTCCAGTGCCAGGGTTGCCACAAGAAGCAAGGCAAGGGCCCCGTGGCCTGCGCCCAGTGCCATCCCAAATCCTAATAGATTAGGATAGACCCCCCGAAAATAAGGCGGCTCCACAGGGGAGCCGCCTTTTTTCTTAGGTATAGTGGGGGGCGGCTTCCGAGGGCGCAAGTACGACGGGGAAAGCAAGAGCTGCTGTCGGGTGCTGCGCACCCGAATCGCTCCGTGGTGGAGGACGAAATGGCTGGTCCGAGGACTGGAATTTCTTTTGGGCGATGTTTGGATGCCGGGACATCCAAAGGCGCTATTGCTTATTTGGGAGGGGCTGCCCCCGCGAAGCGGCGATAAAAAGTTTGGGGCTGACATAGATCTCTCGTCGTATTAGGGGGGACTATGAGGCTAAAAAGATCGCGTTTGTCGGCTCATATATCCGGTCGTCTGATTGAGCATTTCGTTGCTGGCACCCCAGCCCGCACAGCC
>NZ_JBGLYH010000018.1:0-62530 GCF_041414475.1 Pseudodesulfovibrio karagichevae | reverse complement strand
GGATGGGGGTCCGGGGGAAGGGGAGGAAAGAACCCTTTTCAAAGGGTTTTTCCTCCCCTTCCCCCGGCCGATCGCTGCTGTCCTCATCCGTAAGGCTCGATGACTCGCCAACGGCTGAGGCCCGGAGGCACATCCCACCCCTCACTTACATAATTTCTCGGCCAGGGCCGCGCCCTGTTCGCCGCCTCCGGCCATGCGGGCCAGTTCGCATTTGATCTCATCGTTGTCCAGCCGTTCGCACCGGGTGTAGGTGGCGTTGTCCACGACTTCCTTCTTGATCAGGAAGTGGCGGTCGGCCATGCGGGCGAGCTGCGGCCAGTGGGTGATGAGCAGCATCTGCTGGCGGTCGGCCAAGGCGCGCAGCTTCTTGCCCACGGAGTTGAGCGTCAGGCCGCCGATGCCCGCGTCCACCTCGTCGAAGATGAGCGAGGGGCGGGCGTCCTTTTCCTCGCCGTCCTTGTTGCCGTTGCCGCGCATGGTCACCAGGGCGAGCAGGAACCGGGAGAGCTCGCCGCCCGAGGCGATCTTGTCGAGCGGCTGGGCGGGCTGGCCCGGGTTGGGCACCCACATGAGCCGTCCGCGCATGTCGTCGCAGCCGGGGTAGAGCTCGCGCGCGTCGAATTCGAAATGGACCTTGACGTGCTCGGAAAAGCCCAGGTCGGTCAGCTCGTCCACGATGCGGATGGCCAGCTCCCCGGCGGCCTTCTTGCGGGCCTTGTTGAGGCTCGCCAGGGTCTCCTTGAGCGCGGCGGCCGCCTGGTCCTCCTCGCGGCCCAGGTTCTTCATGTCCAGGGCGCAGGCGTCGAGGAAGGAGAGGCTTTCGTCGATTTCGGCCTTCATGTCAACGATCTCGTCCAGGCCCCGGCGAAGTTTTCGCTTGAGCTTGGCCAGCGCGAACAGGCGCGCCTCGATGTCGTCCAGCGACATGGGATCGTCGTCGTCGAAATCCGAGGGGCCGCGCCGCAGCCGGGAGTCCATGTCGTGCAGGCGCATGCGCAGTTCCTCGATGGCCTCGCGGTCCTCGTCGAAGCCGGGGAAGAGCCGGGCGATGATCTCCATCTCGCGGTTGAGCAGGGCCATGGCGTCGAGCAGGCCGACCTCGCCGTGCAGGATGTCCAGGGCGTTCTGCAGGCATTCGCCCGCGCGTTCGCGGTCCTTGAGGATCTTCTTGCGTTCCTCCAGCTCGTTTTCCTCGTCCGGCTGCGGGTCCACGGTCTCGATTTCCTTTTTCTGGAACTCCAGGAATTCCCGCTGTTTTTGCAGGTCGTCGAATTTCTCGGACAGGCGGCGCTTGCGTTCGAGCACGTCGTTGAGCACGGCGAGCTGGTCGCTGCGCGCGGCCAGCAGGGACTGGTCGGGCAGGAAGGAGTCGAGGATTTCGGACTGGAAGGCCGGGGAGAGGAGCTTCTGCTGCCCGTGCTGGGAGGTGTGGATGACCAGCCGGGCGGCCATGTCGCGGATGGTCGGCTGGGAGGACAGGGTGTCGTTGACGTACACCCGGCTGCGCCCGGTCTCGGCGGACAGCTCGCGCCGGATCACGGTTTCGCCCTCGGGCAGGACGAAGAGCGCCTCCACCGTGGCCTTGTCCGTGCCGGGGCGGACCAGCTTCTTGTCCATGCGCTCGCCCATGAGGAAGTCCACGGCCCGCATGATGAAGGACTTGCCCGCGCCGGTTTCGCCGGTCAGGGCGTTCAGGCCGGACGAGAACTCCAGTTCCGCGTCCTCTATGAGGGCCAGGTTTCGGATGCGCAGCAGTTCGAGCATGTGGTGGTGCCTCCGGGGGCCGGGGATCGATCGTTAAAGTCAGTACGCGATGAAGGACGTTTCGCGGGCGAGGGTTTGCTCGTCCAGCGGGACCAGGTAATCGAGGTAACGCGTGTCGTTATACACCAGAGCCGCACGGCGGAAAAGGGGAACGTACGGGTATGGGTCGAAGTCGTCCGCCCCGGTTCCGGATAGGGGGTCGGCCGGGTCCAGGTGCGGCCCGTTCCGGTCCAGGGCCCTGCGGATGGACTGGCCCGTGGGCGTGGCCCAGTGCCACAGGTCCAGGCCGCACCGTTCGCCCACCGAGGCCAGGACCATCAAGGCCTCCAGGTTGAAGAAGGTGTAGTGGCGCGGCCGGGTGCGCGCGAGCTCGCGGGGCATGGACCCGTCGGGCAGTATCTGGGTGGCGATGCGCCGGTTGCCTGCCATCCCGGCCACCTCGCGGGCCAGCTCCCGGTCGCCGCGAAACAGGGCGAAGGCGGCGACCTGGGCGTCGAACCAGGTGCCGTGGTTGTTCAGGGCGGCGGCCTCGGCCCGGCCTTGCTCGCTGCGCAACAGCCAGAACAGATACTTGCCGAACCACTCCCGCGCCCTGCGCGAGTCCTCGCCGGTCCAGGCCTTGGACGGCTCCAGGAGCCGGATGGCGTCGCACACGGGGATGAGCGCCGCGGTCTCGATGATTCCGGTCCGGTTGCCCTGGTCCAGGCCGGGGCGCATCTGCGCGTGCTCCAGGTTCGGGACCATGCGCGTGGCCGGGGCGCAGAGCCAGGCCCGCACGTGGGCCGAGGCCCGGGCCGCGTAGAGTTGGTTGCCCGTGAAATACCAGGCCAGGGCCAGGGTGCGGACCGTCATGGCCATGCGCGTGAGCCGTTTTCGGTCATAGCGGTCCGAGTCGGCCTCGGGGTTGCGTTCGCCGTCGCGCCGCACGTAGGGCAGCCCGGTGCGCGATTTCGGGTCGGGCCACCAGTAGGGGGCCAGGGAGCGGTATTCGCGGACCGGCAGGCCCGAACCGCTCCTTCCCTTGGCCGTGACCGGCTCCACCGGGACGAGCATGGCCGCGTCCGCCGAGGCCTTGAGCGCGGCCATGGCCGTCCGCACGGCGCCTTCGCGGGCCAGGATCCGCTGCCGCGACTGGTAGAGCACCTCGGGCGAGAGCACGATGGTCTGCGGCAGGTTCACGCCCGCCGGGGCCGGGGCGGCCAGACAGACGACCAGCCCGGCGGCCAGACAAACGGCCGACAGCACGGCCTGCATGACGGTTCGGAAGGGGAAGGGGCGTCGGATCATGGCATTGCCTCGTGTGGTCCGGGCCGATGAGCGGATGCCGGACGATGATTCCGTATACCTTACCGCGCCTCCGGGGGAAAGGGGCGGCATGCGGCGCGGTCCGAATAATAATGTCGCCGGGGCCGCGCCGGGCGTAGTTTGGAGGGAGCGTGGAGGCGTGCCTTCTCCTGGGCTGGGCGCACGCCGCGCGGAGGAACGGCTCATGCTCGAACTGCAACGCATACGCACGCGGCTGGGGATCGTGGCCAGGGTCATCGCCTGCGAACTGGACAGGGTCAAGGACACCCTGCACTATCTGGCGTGCCACACCCTGGAGCTGTTCCAGATCACGCCGCGCGACCCGGCCCTGATCAGCGCCTGGCTCGCGCGCGAGGGGTTCGCCGTGGGCGGGGACGGGTTCTTCCTGAGCCTGCCCGATCTGGCGGCCTTCCGCGACGGGCGGCTGCCCGAGGGGGTCATGAGCTATTCCTGGCCGCCCGACCGGATGGACGACCCGGACGCCCGGTATCGGCTGTTCTGCCACCGGAACATGGGCGACCTGCTGCGCACCCTGCGGCAGCGGCTGCCCGGCACGGTCTGGGTCTACTACCAGGACGCGACCAACACGGCCCTGCAATACCCCTACATCGACCAGATCACGGCCATCACCCCGGATTTCCAATGGTCCGAATACCACACCTGGGCCTCGGTCTGCCCGCAGGCCAACCCCGAGCGGCTGGCCCGCTGGTCCCCGCCGCACATCGACTACGCCGGGCAGGGGCTGATCATCGCCGCCTCCATCCCCATCTACGAGAACGACGAATTCATCGGCCTGTGGTCCATCGACCTGCGCGTGGACAGCCTGGTCCGGGCCTCGGTCCTGGCCCCGGCCTATCCCTCGCAGCTGACCTGCGTGGTCGGCGGCGACGGCGTGGTCATCGCCTCCAGCCGAGGCGTGGTGGTGGACGACATGGCCAAGGGCGAGAAGTCCGTGATCTCCTTCGGAAACCTGCACCCGGCCTTTGCCGGGCTCGACCCCGCGGAGCTCCTGGAACAGCGCCAGGGCTACCGGGTCGTGGAGACCGAGGACGACGACTTCCACGTCTGCTGGGTGGATCTGCACTGCATGGACTGGCTGTGCATCACGGTCCTGAGCCGGGACGACCTCCTGGACACGGCCAAGGAGCAGTTCCGGCACGCCTTCGACAACCTCGGGTTGGGCCGTCCCGATTCCTCGGTGGGCGTGGCCGGGCTGCCCACCGAACTCCTGGAGCTGGGCGAGGCCTACAACCGCATGGTCGAGAAGCTCAACCTGGCCCGGGCCGACCTCCTGCGCCAGAAGGCCGAGCTGGCCGAGCAGAAGGAGCGGGCCGAGGCCGCCAACAACGCCAAGACCTTTTTCCTGGCCAACATGAGCCACGAGCTGCGCACGCCGCTCAACGGCATCGTGGGCATGCACCGTTTGCTCCAGGCCACAAGCCTGGATGAGGAGCAGGCCGAATACGTGGACCTGGCCGTGCAGTCGGTGTCCAGGCTGACCGACCTGCTCGGCGACATCCTGGACCTGACCCGCATCGAGTCCGGCAAATTGTCCCTGTGCGAGGGACCGTTCCGCCCGAGGGAGATCCTGGGCTTCGTGGGCCAGCTCTTCGCGCCGTCCTGCCAGGACAAGGGCATCACCCTGACCGTCCACGTGGACCCGGCCGTGCCCGAGGTGCTGGCGGGCGACGCCGTGCGCTTCCAGCAGGTGGTCAACAACCTGGTGGGCAACGCGGTCAAGTTCACCGACGAAGGGGCCGTGGAGGTCGAGGCCTATCCCCTGCCGGGCGGGGACCCGGCCGCCTGCCGGGTGCTCTTCGCCGTGTCGGACACGGGCATCGGCATGGACGAGGCGGACATGGACGGGCTGTTCGAGCCGTTCATGCAGGCGGACATCGGCTACGGGAGGCGGTTCCAAGGCGCGGGCCTGGGGCTGTCCATCGTCCGTCACCTGGTGGGCCTCATGGGCGGGAGCGTGGACGCGGCCAGCCGTCCCGGTCTGGGCACGTCCTTCCATTTCTGCCTGCCCTTCCGGCTGCCGGACCGGGCGGAGGAGGACCCGGCCCTGCCGGACCCGGTCTGCCGGACCAGCGCCCACTGCGCCGTGCTTCTGGCCGAGGACGAGCCGGTCAACCGCATGGCGGTCCGGACGTACCTGGAGAAGGCCGGCTTCGCGGCCGAGGGCGTGGAGAACGGGGCCGAGGCCCTGCGCGCGCTCGAAGAGGGGGATTTCGGGCTGGTGCTCATGGATATCCAGATGCCGGTCATGGGCGGGGTGGAGGCCATCCGGGCCATCCGCGAGGGCCGGGCCGGGGCGCGGAATGCGGACATTCCCATCGTGGCCCTGACCGCCTTCGCCATGTCCGGGGACCGCGAGACATTTCTCGAGGCCGGGGCCGACGACTACCTGCCCAAGCCCGTGGACCTGGACCGGCTGACCGGGGTCATGAACCGGCTCCTGCTCCGGTCGAAGGCGGGCGGCTAGTCCGTGGCGAGCGCCTTGGCCATGAGGCAGACGTTCTCGCCCACCAGGTAGGTGGCGGCGACGTAGACCCGCTCCAGGGCGAACCCCTTGGCCCGGTAGAAGGCCAGCGCCTTCTCGTTGCGCGCCAGGCAGTCCAGGGTCAGCCGGTCGAATCCGGCCCGGCGGGCGCGGTCCACGGCGTGATCGAGCAGGGCGGAGCCCACCCCTCGCCCCATGAATTCCGGGCGAACCCACAGATGGTCCACGTAGTCTTCCTTGAGGAGCAGGGCTCCCGCCGGGACGCCGTGGACCTGGGCCATGCTGAAACGCGGTCCGCTCTCGCGGGCCACCTGGGCGGGCCGGTCCATGTCGAGGATCTTCTGGAACTGGTGCGCGGGCAGGAACAGCGCGTAGCTGGCGAGCATGGAGGCGCGGATGATTCCCGCGATGCACGCTTCGTCTTCGGCCGAGGCCGGGCGGATGTGGATCACTGCTTGAGCCTCGGGTCGAGCAGGTCGCGCAGGGACTCGCCGAGCAGGTTGTAGCCGAGCACGGTCACCAGGATGGCCAGGCCCGGGAACACGGACAGCCACCAGGCGATGCCGAGGACCTCCTTGCCTTCCATCAGAATATTGCCCCAGGAGGCGTCGGGCGGCTGCACGCCCAGGCCGAGGAAGGAGAGCGAGGACTCGGTCAGGATGGCCCCGGCCACGCCGAGCGTGGCGGACACCAGCACCGGCCCCATGGCGTTGGGCATGATGTGCCGGAAGATGATCCGCCGTGGTCCGGCCCCGGCGGAGCGGGCGGCCATGACGAAATCGCGCTCGCGGATGGACAGGGTCTCGGCACGGATCAGCCGGGCCACGCCCATCCAGCCGGTCAGGCCGATGACGATCATGATGTTGGTCAGGCTCGGCTCCAGAAAGGCGATGACCGCCAGGATCAGGAAGAACGACGGGAAGCAGAGCATGACGTCCACCCCGCGCATGATGATCTCGTCCACGATCTTGCCGAAATAGCCGGAGATGAGCCCCAGGATCACGCCGATGGAGGTGGCGATGCCCACGGCCACGAACCCGACCCACAGGGACACGCGCCCGCCGAAGAGGATGCGCGAGAACACGTCGCGGCCGAGCGCGTCCGTGCCCATGAGGTGGGTGGCGCTCGGCGGCAGGAGCAGGGCGTCCACGTTGATGAAGTTGGGATCAAAGGGCGCGATGAGCGGGGCGAACACGGCCCCGAAGGACATGATCCCGACGATGAGCGCGCCGATCACCAGCAGGGCGTGCCGCGCCCACGGGGAGACGCGCTTGAGCGGACGGCGTTTCATCGGCCCCTCCCCTGGCCCACGCGGATGCGCGGGTCGGCCAGGCCGTAGCCCACGTCGGCCAGCAGGTTGCCCGCCAGCGTCAGGACCGCGCCGAGAACCAGCGAGCCCATGATCAGCGGGTAGTCGCGGGCCATGACCGCCTGGTAGAAGAGCTGGCCCAGGCCGGGCAGGGCGAAGATGGATTCGATGATCACCGACCCGCCGATGAGCGCCGGAACGGACAGGCCGAGGATGGTAATGACCGGCATGAGCGCGTTTCTGAGCGCGTGCTTGAACAGGACCACCCGGCTGGACAGCCCCTTGGCCCGCGCGGTCATGATGTAGTCCTGGCGCAGGACCTCGAGCATGGAGGAGCGCATGAACCGGGACATGCCCGCCCAGGAGCCCGAGGTGTAGATGAAGATGGGCAGGATCAGGTGTTTGGTCACGTCCCACCACTGCTCGGGCCCGGACATGGAGTGGAAGCCCATGGAGGTCAGGCCGGAAATGGGCAGGATGGGCCAGCTGATGCCCAGCCAGAGCATGAGCAGCAGGGCCAGCCAGAAGCCGGGCATGGCGAACCCGATGAAGACGATGACCGTGGAGATCTTGTCGAAGGCCCCGCCCCGCCACCAGGCCGCGGCCACGCCGATGGGCACGGCGATGAGCAGGGTCAGGATGAGGGAGGCCACGTTCATGCCGAAGGTCAGGGGCAGCCGCTCCCTGATCTTGTCCCAGACCGGCCGGTGGTCGCCGGACATGGACTGGCCGAAGTCGAGCCGCACCAGCCTTTTTAGCCAGCCCGCGTACTGCACGTGCAGGGGCTGGTCCAGGCCGTAGAGCTTTTCGAGCTGGAGGCGCGCCTCCACGCCCGCCTCGGGATTGAGCGTGGTCTGCAGGTCCGTGGGCGAACCGGGGGCCAGGTGGATGACCCAGAAGCTGATGACCGTGATCCCCAGAAAGACCACGATCACCCACAATAGTTTTATCAGAATTTTCTTGAGGACCTGGCCCATTGATTCTCCTAATGATTCCAACCGTCCTCATTTCTTACTGCAAGACCGCCCCCGAATCAATCAACAAGGGTACCCGCCGATTTTTTCGGTTGACATCCGCCCGCCCCTTGGATAATTACCCTCCACCCAACGACGTGGGGCTGTAGCTCAGTTGGGAGAGCGCTTGAATGGCATTCAAGAGGTCGTGGGTTCGATTCCCTCCAGCTCCACCACAAGAAAGCAAAAGGCTTAGAAGGTTTTCCTTCTAAGCCTTTTTTCGTGGGATATACAAAAGAATATACAAATGAAATCGGGGGGGGGATTGGGGCCATTCGTCTGAGTATCCCGTGTCCATCGAACAAACGCTGCCCGGTGGCCCTACAAGGCTGTAAGCTGACATTCAATTTGAGAAAATCGGCCACGTAAGTTGAGAAAACTTGCGTGGCCGATTTTTTGTTTGGCATGGCCGATGCTATGCGCGTTGGTTGGTGGGGGTGGTTAGAGGGTCCAGTTGGCGAGGGTCTTGAGGCGGGTGCAGGCTGTTTCGAAGTAGGTCTGCGAGAGTTCAATGCCGATGAACCGGCGGCCTGTTTCGAGGCAGGCTTGGGCCGTGGTGGCGGAGCCTGCAAAGGGGTCGAGGACGGTGCAGCCCTCCGGGGTGATCTGGAGCAGATCGTGGAGGAGCGGGACCGGCTTCTCGGTCAGGTGCAGGCGCTTGGAGCTGGCGACTATGGAGCGCCGGTAGACGCCGGGGAGGCATCGGTCGGTGGCCGGTGTCAGTTTGCCTTTGCTGCCGATGAGGACGAACTCGCATTGGCGTTTGAATTCGCCCCTGGACGGGCGGGCCGTGGGTTTGTCCCAGACGACGATGTTGCGCCAGAGCCAGCCGCCCGCTTGCAGGGCGTCGGTCATGGCCGGGAGCTGCCGCCAGTCCGTGAACATCATGCAGACGCCGCCGGGCTTGGTGACGCGGTAGGCCTCGGCAAGCCAGAGCGTGGCCCAGGTGATGAACGAGCGCTGGTCCCGGTTGTCGCCGGGGAAGTCGGCGAACTTCTTCTGCGCGTCGGAGCTTTGGTACTTCTTCGACGGCGCTTGCTGGCGTTGCCCGATGGTCAGGCCGCCGCTGGAATACGGCGGGTCCGTCAGCACGGCATCGATCGAGCATTCATCCAATGCCTTCAAATGTGCCAAGGCCTCACCTTGGCACATGGTTGCATTGCCTATCTGTATCTTCACGCGAATCTCCGGTGGAGGCTCGTTGGCTTTCTGGGTTGAGGCTCGTGGCTTTCAGGTGGTTGAGGGTGCCGCAACGGGGGCACTTGATTTGGAGGTTTACGGCCTGCCCTTTGGCGAGCAGACGGTTGCAGTTTCCGCAGCGAATTTGGTTTTTCATATTGACTTTGAAGGGTTACCCCTGTGAGAAGTGTCGCCGGAACAGCGGTTTCTCTGCGGAATGGTTGCTGCCATCCGTGGGGTCGTGGTGCGGTGTTGCTGCACCGCGCCGGTGGGGGTGCTTGTAGCCCCCGCCTGTTCCTCTCGATTTGGCCCGCCGGAGCAATCCGGCGGGCCGTAGTCTTTGATCAATACCGATCTCATTGTTAATGAACTGGGTTGATGGCAGCTTCGCCACCGGTTACGCGATGTAGATACCTGTTGCCAGTCCTACGATGAGCATGACGGCTCCGACGATGATGGGGAGTTTGTACTTGCTCCAAATCCCCTCGGCAGCGTTGTCCAGATTGTTTTTTATGGAAGGCATGAGTCTCTCCTTATTGGTCTACGGCGGCACAATGCCGCCTTGGTTGCTTTGTGGCTAATTGTTTTCGGGTTCAGTGGGCCATTCTACAGACGCGGGAAAACCTGGTTGGCTTGGCACATCACGCAGGGCCTGGAAATACGTATCCAGCTCGGCAATGTCGTCGGTGGGTGTACGGCCCAGGCGCACCTCGGATTGATAGCGTTCAATGCGCCAGCGTGCCGCCTCCATCCGGGTGTCCCGCTCGGCCCGTTCATTTGCGGCCTTGCGTTCGGTGTCTAATATCCACTCCCCGGCGACCTCGTCCCATGTGGAATAAAGGTCATAGGTCGGCTCCAGTGCCGTGTAGGTATCCGGCACGGTTTGCCCTTCGGCCACGTACATCAACTCGCGGGTAGCCTTGTTGTAATACGGCGTTTTGTCGGTGGTATTAGGGTAGCCGATGACCAGCCAGCCGTCGGTCAGAGTCTCCACGGGGTCGCCCTTGGATTGGGTGTTGGGGTCGCCGGTCCATGGCTCATATTTAACCGGGGTCACGCCGATAACTGCTATACGCTCAATCCATGCCGCCTCGCTTTCGGCGGTGCGTCGGGTGAGGTAGGAGGCCGGATATACTTGGCCGTTGTGGATGACCTGCCGGGCTGCGCCCGTGGTGGCGTCTGTGTATCTGTATTGCTGCATATCGTCTCCTTATCGATTGATCTTGTAGGGGCCTATGACAGAGCCGTTACAGCCCGCGCCGGAATATCCGCTGTAATTGCCCACTTTGACAGCCGCCCCGCCAGCAGCGGAAATTGCCCCGGTAAACTTGTCATCTTTACCCAAAAGCACCACTACAACACCGCCGCCACTGGCTCCACCGCCACCACTGCTGCCGGTGTTCGATGCCACTCCTTTGCCCTCAATAGTTCCGGTGCCTGAAATAACCCCGCGCACAATGAGCACAAGTAACCCGCCTGTCCCGTCTTTACCGACAGGATTGCCGTGTCCGGCGGGGTTCCCGGTCCCGCCCGCGCAGGGATAGGACCTTTTGTTCGTCTGGTTGCCTACGCCACCTGCGCCGCCGTATGCTTCGGCATCATCGGCTGCGCCATTCTCGCAAGCAGACCCGCCACCAGACCCACCAGAAAAACAAGTTCCAGCCGCCCCGGAACCGCTAGACCCGGCGGTAGAATAACCAGAGCCGTACCAGGAACCGGACCCGCCACCGCCGGTACCATTCTCCACACTCCCGCCGTCGTTCGACTCCACGCCATTTTGGTCGTGGGTTTCTATCCTTGCGCCACCGTCTCCGCCGACGCGGGGTATCGCAATGACCACCCCGTTGCCAGTAACCTCGGGTTGATTGGCCTCGCTATCCACGACGGTCTGCCCACAGCCATAGCCGAGCGTGGCATCCGTATGAGTATCCGTGTGGCCAGCAGCCAAACGGCGAATAATCAGCCCCTCCGACGGCACAGCGTTGCCGTCACTCGGGGCCACCGGTGTATCGCTGGTGACCGTGGCGTCCGCCGGGTTTGCATGGCAGCCACGGGCGGTCATGGACAGGGTGCCGTTGATAGTGGCATTGCCGGTGCAATAGATCAGCAGCCCCCGGCAGCGGTTGGCAACGGTCAGCAAATACCCTTCGTCAACGGTCAAATTTACAGCGTTGATCACGACCATATCGCCGTCCTGCTCGGACGGGATGGACACGACCGAATCGACGAGGGTCCAGGTGGAAATGGTTGACCAGGTCACGCCGCCGTCGAAACTTTGCTCGGCACCGGCAGAGGTGATGCGGATGTCGCCGTCACTGCCGTCACCAAACCAGTTGCCCTTGCCGGATTTGGCGCGTTGGATTTTGCGTCTCAGCCAGGACATTACTCGGCCTCCTTGTAGCTGTATTCGGCAGTTGCCAAAACCTTGACCTTGCCGTCTTTCGGGTCGGTAAATGGTGCGAGGTAAATGCGGTCGATGGTCCCGGCGTCAGTCTCCGGCTCGTAGCCCTCGCCGTCGGGCCACAGCAGGGCCGAGGGCATGGTGCATGCCTTGCCGCCGGGACCCTGCACGATGGTCAGGTCGTAAGCGTCGCCGGGGCGGTATCTACCGATGACCATTTCGGTCACGTCGTCGTCCAGGTACAGGATGGCCGAGGGGACCACAGAGCAGTCCCAGGCAACAGTGCCATCCTCTATTTCCAGCAAGGCCTGCTCATACCCTTGGGGAGCGGAGTAAGTATGGGATTCAGAAAGGAGGTCAGTCACTTCTTCGGTTTTGTGGGTATGGTCTTTTGCGGCATGAGGCCCACCATGAGCATCTTTATTCTTGATGTGGTCTGACAACCCGTTTTGGATTCCACTGTGAGCCTCGGCACTTTCGTCATGCTCTGCAATTCTTCCAGCCACATGTTCCTGACTTGCCAGGACCTTGGTCGTGTCCACGGTCAGGTTGATCACCGCCGCGTTGGCGAACTTGACCGGGGCGGTGATCAATAATTCCACCTTGTCAGGAGCTTCAGGGGCGGGTTTCCAGGTTTCGGGATGGCTGCTTAAGGCGAGGAGCGTTTCACCCCCGTAGATGGCGATTTCGCGGATATACCAGCCGCCCACTGTGATGGGGACATGGCCCGTGAATTCGACCTCGCCGGATGCGGCAACCTCAATGCTTTGCAATTCGCCGCGCCATGTTTCGTTGACCAGGGCCTCGGACGTGTCCGTGTGGGCCACGGGTGCGCCGCCGCCGTCGCCCACGGCCATGTGGGTGGCCTGGAGCTTGGTGCCGGTCGCTTCGGACTGTGCGTAGGCGTTCAGCCCGGCTTTAGTGAGAATCAAAGACATGCGTTCCTCCTTGGAAGGCTGTTGAAAAACGGCGATCTGCGGCGTTGCTTCAAAGAGTTCAAACCCTCACGTACAGGAAGTACACTTCGGCCTTGAACTCTTTTCGCGCCTTGCATCTCACCATTTTTGAACAGCCTGTATTTTGTGTTTTCCACGGCCTATCAGGCGCGGACTCGGGCGACGGTATGCGTGTATCCGCCGCCGTGGACCGCACCGATGATGCGTATGGATGTCGTGCGCTCCGGGGTCAGCCGGACGCGGATCGTCGTGTAGGTGATGCCGCCAGCGTTCACTCCGCCGGGGACCGAACTGGCCGCCTGGATGCCCGCCAGCCTGGACCGGGCGGGCTTGGTCTCGTTCGCCATCCAGCCGATGCGGGTGAAGTCCTGCGCCTTGAGGCCCGCGTCCGGCACCGGCACCTTGGGCTTGAACTCGGCCCAGCGGGCCGGGTTCTCGTGGCGGACGTTGAGCATTTCCGTGCCGGGATAGCCGAAGTGGGCCAGGATTTGCGGCATGCCGAGCTGGCCGCCGCCGAGGCGCTGCCATGCAAAGGCGCGGATGCAGCGCTCGCGGAATTGCTCGTCCGTTTCCTCGGCAGACTGAGTGATGCCCCGGCTCTCGGCGTGCAGCGGGATCATGTCCGGCTCGCAGGTCCAGGGGTTGAACTGGTTGCGAAGGAAGATGATGTCCCGCCGCGCTTCGTCCAGGGCGCGGGCCAAGCCTTCCACCAGCGCGGCCAGCGGGCCGGGCCGGTGGATGAGCGGCCAGCGCAGGGTCTTGAAAAAGTAGTCCTTGAACACGCCCATGGCTTATTCCTCGCTGGCCTCGGCGGCGGTCAGGGTGAGGCTTGCCAGCGTGGCGAGGGCATCCGCCGCCACGGCGACGTCGCCGACCGGCGCGGCCCAATCGACCTTTTTCACGCCGGTCACGGCCATGACGGCGGCGGTGAGGCGGTCCAGGGTGACGTCCTCGCCGATCTGGAGCGGGGTGATCCCCTTGACCTTGGCCGGGTCGGTGAACAGGGCGCGGAGGCGCTGGGCGGCCTCGGCCTTGGCGCTGTCGGCGTGGGTGCCGGGATAGAGCGTCAACGCGCCGGAGATGGCGAGCGGCACGGCCTGCGGGCCACGCGCCTGCCAGTCGTCGTTGACCGGCGGCCCGGCCTGCACGTCCTCGGGCTTCGCGCCGGTGGCGACGGCCTGCCGGACGTCTTCCAGCAGCGCATCGGTGGGGATGCCCGCCGCGCCCTTGACGATGACGTCCACCGTGCCCTGGCCGCGCGGATGCTGGTCCAGCACCTTGACGGCCACGGTGCCGGTCACGGACAGCGCCCACGAGGCATAGGCGTACTTGGTCATGCCGTTGTTGCCCATCCAGCGCAGGATGTACCGCTCCCGGAGTTTGTCCAGCGGCTCGATGTCCGCGCCTTCCGAGGTCAGCCAGTCGGCGGAGTTGGCAACGGCGTCCACGCCGGAGATGGCCGTGACCATTTCGGTGATCTGCCCCGCCGAGGCGTTGGCGGCCGCGCCGTATTCCTCAGCCTCCACCGGCACCGCGACCTCGTTCATGCCGTTCTGGATGACCGCGTCCTGGGTGGTGACGTAGCGATAGACCTGCCCGGCCCCGTCCGTTTCGGTGCGGACGATCTTGCCCGCCGGGATCGGCACGTTGCCGGAGGTGGACACGCGGGCGAAGCGGACCATGCCCCTGGCCTTGGTGGCCTGCTTGCGGGGCGCTTCCACCTGTTCGGCGTGCCACTCCATCCACGCCTCGTCCGTGGCGGTCTTGGGCGCGGCCTGTTCGAACACGGCGGCCAGGAGCTGGTAGAGCTGATAGAGCCCCCAGCAGAATATCTCCAGGAGGCCGCGCACCACGCCCTTGTTCAGGTTCAGGCGGCGCGGCAGCCAGCCCTTGGCCGCGTATTCCTCCTGCACGTCCTCCACATGGCCGAAGACCATGGAGCGCACGTCGTCGAGGGTCTTAGACAACTGCGGGGTCGGCATCCTGGATCACCATTTCCTTTTTGGATTTATCGACCGTGATGACGAGGTTTCGCTCGTGGTCGGTGTCGATGAAGTGGAACGAGGCCTCGGCCCGAATGGACGTCGCATCCCATTGCGTGACCGAGCAGGCCACGGTGCCGGGCTGGATGCGCGGGTCCTCGTTCAGGCGGCGCTTGACCTCGACCGCGAAGCCGATCCGCGCCTCCTCGGTGTTCTCGGCATAGACCCAGTCGCGCAAAAGCGAGCCGAAGCCCTTGTCATAAAACAGGGAAGCAAGGTACGTATCCAACCGAAGGATAATGTCCTGCACGCCTGTGTCCGTGCCGTCCGTGAGCACCAGCTCGCCGTTGGCGGCCACGCGGGCCTGCATGTCGGAGTCGAGGGCTATGTCTTGGCCGAAGATGTCAGTCATATTTTGTTTTGGCTGCTTATTACGTAATTAAAGAAGGTCATAATTCGATATGGTAGATCGTCATATGCAATTAGTATTGCTCAGAAATTTGCGTGATGACTATCCTGCATTTATTCCGCTTGAGCGGTATTATGTAGTATTCGCACAAAGCCCATCTTGTCCCCGGTTCTCCAGGCAGCATAGACTGTCTGCATGAGCGAGAACACCCATCCCCACACCACTGCGGCCCTGGCCAAGCGCCGGGCGGAACTGATCGCCGACAACCAGGCCATGCGGGAACGCATCCGGCTGAACGACGGCTACATCAAGTCCCTGAACACGGCCATTGGCCTGATGGACCCCGGCTTCGATCCCGGCACGGTCCTGCCCAAGCGGCAATACACCCGGAAATTCGATCGGGGTGAACTGAAGTCCCTGATCATCCAGACTCTGAAGGCGGCCGAAGGCGGACCGCTGTCCACCAGGGCCATCACCGACCAGGTAATGGGACGGAAAGGCATGACCGATGATTGCCGGACGGAAGTCCGTCGGGCGCTGCTTCACTACGATGTCGTGGAAAAGGTCGATGGGGATCCCGACGACCACATGGAATATTGGGCCTTGGTGGGCTACGCCGCTGCGGCCAAGCCGGCCGGTTCGTCGTCGGTCGCCACGGCCGGCTTGACTTTGGTCCGCGACCAGTAGCCCCTGAAGGGCGATTCTTCTTCCAGGGTGAGCATCCTCCGCATCATGTCGAAGGCTATCCTGCCGTTGTCCCAACGCCTAGTGTCCTCACGGTAGGCGACCTCGTTGGCGTAGAGTCCCAGGTATTCCCGGCTGGCCTTGTGGATCTGCCCCTTGAACATGCGCCGGAACCGGGCGAAGAAGGATTCCGCCTGGTTGGTGTTCTCCCCGGCCGGCCCGCAGTAGCAGACGGAGTGGTTGACCACGACCCGTTCGAAGTTGACCTCGAGATCCCCGTAGGCCGGATGCTCGTCGGAGACGATGGTCGAACCCGCCTGGACATTGTCCTCGACGTGATACCGGACATCCTCTGCGTTTTCCGTGTCGATGACGTAGGTGAGCGTCCTGAAGGCCCCGTCCCCCTTGTCCCCGGCTTGCCTGAGGACCAGAATACATGTCTCGGGCATGGAGGACTTCCGGTTGCCATGCGGCCTGTCCTCGGCCTTGTTGGCAGGCCTGGCGTAGGGGTTGATGTACGCCCCGTCGGCCTGGACCTCGCCCTTCATGGCGGGCTGGTCGTACCGGGTCGCCAGCAGGGCGCTGCGTAGCTTGTGGTAGAGGGTGAAGGCGGTCTTGTATTGGACGTCCAGGTAGCGCATGAGCTGGCAGGCGGATATCCCCTTGGCCTCATCGGCCAGCAGGGCAATGGCGATCAGGACCGTCTTGAGGGGCAAGTTGGTGGAATGCAGCCAGGTGCCGCTGGTCACGGAGAACGTGTGGCCACAATCCTTGCATCTCCACTGCCGCCGCCCTTGGCTGAAATAATGGTCCACGCTGCCGCATTTCGGGCAATACGGCTCCCCGCCGGTCTTCGTCCACCGCATGTCGCGGAAGGCCTTGAAGACGGTCTCCTCATCCCATTCCGCTATCTGCGGGATCGACAGGCTGCGGGCTTTCGCCGAAAGCAGGAAGTGTTGCTGGTGCGTGTAGTTTTTCGAGGGCATTACGGCCAGTATAAAGCATATTTTTGAAGTTTTGTCAAGTATTGCGAGATGTTAGCTGGGTGTCTTGTGAAATGTGGAACAAGCCGGGATAACCGGTTGAAATACCGGTGAAGAGTTTATCTTTTTCTTTTTCGGTGGCTTAGACAGGATGTTCACCAGGAACTCGCAGCCATCTCTTCGATCAGGTTCAGGACGACACAAAAAAGGGAGGCTTGGCCTCCCCTTAACGTCGTATATGGTTTCAATCCGTGGGCTACTTGTCTTTATGCTTACAAACGCATTTCATACTGCATTTGCTACAATCCTCACATTTCTCAAGGTGGTTGCTTCGAAGGTCTGCCCCGGCCTCGTTGATCAACTGAACCGTACTATTGATCATGGCATCCGTAACAACCTCACGGTCTGCGCCACCGTGTTTCAAGTTGTGTATTTCTATTAGATCAGCGCTCTTTCCCGTCAGTTGCTTGTATCCCAGGGCATAGATGTGAAGTTGCTTCTTGGTGGTTTCCACATCCTGAGCTTCAGCATCTGACTTAAAATCTACGATGGTCAATTCGTTTGTTTCGGTATGGCGTATCAAGTCTATTCGGCCGTTTACCACGATGCCATTTGCCAAATTTAGTTCGATGACTTTTTCGACATGCTCAAGCTTGTCAAACTTATTGCTGTTTTCAACAATATATTTGGCGAGGTCCCTCTTGAACGCCTTTTCGAGGTTTTCCTTCAATTGCGTATTGGCGGGCGAGATAAAAGGAAGGAAAAAATGGTCTTCGTAAAGACGATCAACATCACTGACCGTGATTGTTGTCCCTTGAATCGATTCGGCATGAATCTCGGCCAAGGCATCATGCAACGACTTGCCGAAACCCATCGCTTGCTGGATCGGCTCATTAAATCCGTAAAGAAACCGTAACTTGAATTGGTAAGGGCATTCAAAATAGTATTTCAACTCCGAAAAGGTCAGGGGCAAGGTGAGATCAACGTGCCTCTGCTTCCCCTCAATTTTCCGAATAGATTTTGCGGGCGGCTCGGCAGTCGTAATGTTGTCGTAACGCGAGATGTCTGTTTGGAATTCGGAGATTTTTTTCGAGTTGCGTTTTTCTTCAATGGGTGACCATGAACAGAAAAGGTACTTCTCCGCTCGCGTTATGGCCACATAGAAAAGCCTTCTTTCATCTTCTTGTGTCCCTTTTAACCTTTCGGCATTAGAGACGGCATCACAAGGGATAACATGAAAAATCCCTCTGCCCCTTGATCCGCCTGATGGAAAACGGTTTTTCCTTAAACAAGGGATGAAGACCGTTGGCCACTGCATTCCTTTAGCCTTGTGAACGGTCATAATTTGGACAGCATCAGGCCTTCCGTATCCGTTTTCCCCTGCCCCTTCAGGATAATATTGAGGAGCGCGATACAACAGGAAGCTGGCAAATTCCGGATAAAGGTTACGAACACTACTCTTGAAGTAGATGTTTTCGAAGTCCGAAATCACGGTACTAAACTTGCCAAGGTTGTAATAAGCAATTTCACTTCTTTTGGTTGATTTGCTTACCGCATCGATACCCTCTTCACAAAGCTGGATAGTTCCCAAGAAATCAAGGTAAAGTCGTTGCAGATGCAACTCGGCGCTATTGCTTGTTGGAATAAGTTTCTTTTTTTCTTCAAGGAATGCACACCCCGCATCAATCTGCTCCTGAGACAATCCAAGTCTTGCATCCACCAAACTCTTTCTTACCTGCGATATGGACGGTGGAGTATATTTTCCATCGGAGTAGTCGGACAAGAACCAATACACAAGTCTCATCGCATTGACTTCCGGAGTGTCAAACAATCCGTCCATACCGCTAACAATATAAGGAATATCCTTGGCATCAAGGGCATCCATTATCGGGCGAGCATCATTCTTAACACTGCGCAACAAAACGGCGAAGTCAGAATAGCAAAGGCCACGTTCTTCGGCGTGAGGCTTGTCTTGGTAGGCCGCACCATGAAGGCTCTCAATTTTGCCAACGATCCAGTCAGCCTCTTCCACAGGCGACTTGAAAGAAAGGGCGAGAACGTCTCCCCGTTCAAAAGATTGCGAATTGGAGCTATCCATTTTTTTGGGGAGACGGTTCGGGATCTTTTCAACGAATTGTCGAGCTGAATCAACAATGGCTCCGCTGCTTCTAAAATTTAGACCGATGGAGACGGTGTCGACATTCGGGTATCGATCTTTGAACGTAATTATGTTCTGAACGTCGCTACCACGCCACTGATATATGGTTTGGTCGTCATCACCTACGACACAGATGTTGCCTGCCAGGTCGAAAAGGGTTTTTATTATCCTCTCTTGAAGAGGATTTATATCCTGATATTCATCAACGATAAGGTAACGAACTTGTTCTTTTATCTTGTTCCGCAACTCTTCATGCGATTTAAGCGCATTCAGTGCTTCCATTTGGATAGTCGTGAAGTCCAGGTATTTGTGCTGATGAAGGAGCGATCTATACTTCTCCACACTCGCAACGACCCCAGAAGGGATCTTGTCGTAGTCAACATCGGCCTCCGCGCAAATGCTCACCAAACCTTGATACAAACTCGAATCTATCCAACGTCTAAGATAGCCATCCTTCAATAAAGGAGTTTCAGTCAGCCCGGATTGTTTGCTGTACCTGTCGATAAGAAGACGCTGACAGACGTCGGACAGGACTTTGTATTTCAAATATTTGTAAATGGGGGGTTCTTGTAAAAGGTTCAGACAGTATCCATGGATTGTTCCGACATACATGCCTCCGAGTCCTTGGTCCGTTCCAAGTCTTTTTTGGCAAATGCCATAGATTCTATCCTTCAGTTCAATTGCGGCTTTCTCGGTGAACGTGAAGGCCACGATGCTCGACGGATCAACCCCTTGGCTGTCGAGGATATGAGCTATCCTTTCGGATATAACTTGGGTTTTACCGGAACCGGCACAAGCTATAATCTGAAGGTTTTTGTCAACGGTTTCAATGGCTTTTCTTTGATCGTCGGTGTAGTTCATTTGTGCTCGCGGGTGCTACTTGGTGAAGGTGAGAACTGTTTCAACGCCCATTCGTTTCTGCAGGGGGGCCGCACCGCCTTCCACCGGAGGCGGCAAATAGCGACTTGATGCGGGAATATCCCTTTCACTGACAGAAGCCAGCATGAGCCTGTGCTTTCTCGCCGCTGATTTTATGACCTCTGTATTCTTGACCAAAACACCTTTGATCTGAGAATTCCCCACGACATAAACGACCTGGCCCCCATGGCGAACTACCCTCGCCGCTTCTTTAACAAACTCGTTGATGTCCAAGGCATAGCGAAGGATCATCGACTTGATATTTTGCGGGAGTTCTTCGATGTCGCAATTTTCGGTCAGTTCCAGAGCCAAGTCCATATCCACGTTGGGATCAATTCCTCTGGAGGCCCCCACTGAGCCGGATCGAATGGATCTCAATTCAGGGATGGTATGCCCCATCCACACCAAGGCCATTTTGTGGCCTCGAAGATAATCTATGGCATTCAAATAGGGGGGGGAAGATACGACGGCATCCACCGCCCCATCGGGCAAGGCAACCATTCTTCTCGCATCACCCAATTCGATATTGGAGTCAGCGCCCTTTGGAATTTCGTTTGCCTTTTTCGCAACCCATTTACAGGACTTCAAGAACTCGGGAAAGACATCGAAGTCGTTTTCGCCATGTTTTCGGATTCTATGTGGCCGGCTGTGTGAGACGTCGCCTGCCAGCGAGGCTCCCTTGTGTTTGGTAATGATCAACCTACTCATGGCGATTCTAAGGGCATCGCCGATTCTTCCCGTCTCACGGGAAATAAAGTGCGACAACACGCGAAGATCACGCTTTTGCGGAGTGTCGTACCAGAAATCTATGAAGTCACTTGTTTCCTTGTCGTTATCGATCCAAGGAAGCTCCACTTCTCTCGAGGAAACCTTTTTTGCTTGTGCCAACAACTTCTCGGCAGCAACAAGCATTTCATCCTGGTCCACATGGTGGGTCTGAACCTTGGAGAGAAGCACCGCCATGGGATCGACATCGAATCCGCGCGCCACATGGCCGGAGTCGATTGCGACTTTCATGACCGTCCCAGACCCAGACATCGGATCCAAGACTACGGATCCTTCTGGGAGCCTTTCGATGGCCTGAAAGGCTAAATCTGAAGCCATTCTGGCCGGGAAGGGATGTATCGGTCTTGGTGGCATTTTTTATCCTTTTTTATTTCACAAGATATCGAAATGTTAGCCTTGGCATCCCAAGGAGTCAATATCCTCTCCAGAGATATGTTTATATCTCAGAATAACTCGCTATTCCATTAAGACGATCATCCGCTTGCGAAGTCCGGAGGACTGACTAGCTGGATTTTAGTGCCTGGTGAATACGGTCGGGATCACCGAAAATCCCAGTCTTGTCGATCCCTTGTTGACGAAATGACTCGATTGCAAAATCCAACGCCTTGGAACGCGATTCGATCTCATACAATTTATACAGGTTGTCGAAACGGCTTATCAGCTCAGATTCAAAGCTGGCCGCTGTCAAATCATCCCTGGATGCGTCCCTGTCAAATTTTGAAAATGGCTCCTGAGCAGTGGTGGCCCAATTGATAATCATCACCAAAAACATGGGAATCGTGCATCCAGACACTTCGGACAAGGTCGCCAGATAAGCCCGGGATCGAGAAGAAAGGGAAAAGTTGCGTTGCCGTTTCATAAAAATCTCCTGTAAAGAGAGTAGATAATTCCGACTTCATGGCGTCAAGCGACTGAGAAGGGGTAAAAAGATTTTAAGGCGGCCGCACGATGCGGCCTCTTTTTTACAAGGCGTACCACACTCCGACATGGCGAAGAGTCCAAGCCTAGTCGCAAAACAGAGGTAACGCATCGGAATACAGAGCTATTTTTTAAACAGTCGAAACCGAGCGAAGGTCCCTCCCAAACCAGGGAGGAACCATGAACGTGATATGCGGATGCAAGGGCGTGGTCGACCAAATGGACCTACGATGGGCAAGTTCGGTCACCCTGCCCGACAGCCTGGAAGTACGGGGCAAGCTGGATGTGTCCGGCACCGACCTGGCCGCATTGCCCGACGGGCTGGTGGCCGGTTATATCGACGCTCGGCATTGCGAGAACCTTTCAAGGATCGGTTCGGTCAAGACCGGAAAACTGAACCTGCGGGGCTACGTGAACCTGACCGGCCTGCCATCCGGCCTGAAGGTGGCCGGGGATCTCGACTTGTCCATGACCCGGATCGACCGGCTCCCGGAGGACTTGGAGGTCGATGGGGACCTGTTCCTGCTCTGAACGTCCGGGCTGACCTCGATCCCGGACGGCCTGATCGTCCGCGGCACGGTCTACCTTGATAGCGCCCATGCCCTGACGCGCATCCCGGCCCATATCAGGGTCAAGGTCTCCCGGTGACAAGGCGGAACAGCCTGTAATCGCTCACTGATCCTGTTTTTTGATCGACTCTTTTTTCTTGTCGAGCTAGGGTCTGTATTGGTGGGGAATGGGAGAAAAAAGACGGCAACCTGCCGTCATCATTGATTTGTGTGAATGCTACATAATACCGCCGTATTCCTCCGGCTCAATGGAGCATTCGGCCAAAGGCGCGGTCCGGGGTTTCACCGTTGTCACCGACACAGTCTTTCTCGAATAGGCAAGCGTGACGACCCACTCGCCGTCGCCGTTGAGCCAGGGCGGTGCTCCGATCATATCGGCCTCGGGCAGCATGCCGCCTTCGCGGTACCAGACCTTCGCGCCTTGAGGGAGATACAGGTTGACCCGCATAGTGCCGTCAGTGACAACGCCAGTCGCAACGCCGAAGGCCTCGGCAATTCGTCGGGCAAGCACCTGCCCCAGTTCTGCGGGGCTGAGAAAGCTCCTGCGTTCATCTGGACGAGTGTAAAATGAGTCGCCGATCTGCAAACGGAAATTATCTTTCCTTCCCCCATAGTTAGGCCAATTTTCCCCGTAGTCACCGGGAAAAATGGAAAGCCGAGGCCATGCATTTTTCCCTTTGGTGGCCGGGATACGGAGAGGAGCTTTCATGCTCGACATACATTCACCTGAATGGCTGCTCATCAGGCCGAGGCCGCCACACCCCGACGACCGCTCCGAGATAGGAGCGGTTTCGCGCTACGCAACAGCATCCTTCAGTTCGTTGCTGGCCTTGAATTTGACCACGTTCTTGGTCGGGATCATGACCTCGGCACCGGTCTTAGGATTACGGCCAACGCGGCCCTTGCGTTCTTCAACCTTGAAGGTGCCGAAGCCACGCAGAGTGACCTTGGTGCCGCTGGAGAGGGCGTCTTTCATGTTCTCGAGGAAGGCTTCCACTACCCGCTCCGCATGAGCTTTCGACAGGTCGGATTCCTCGGCTACTTTCGCAATCAATTCGCACTTGGTCATGGATGGTTCTCCTGTGTATTTGGTTTGTTTTAGTCGGTTCTTAAGCTACCGCTATGTTCAAAGGCAGTGCCTTGTATTCGCCGCTGTCATCCCTCTCATAGACGCGGACGTACTCCTTGCTGTCGATGACGCGGATGCTGTCCTTGATGGCCGTCATGGCCTTGCGCCAACGTTCGTCGTCGATTTCCAGGCGGAGCAGGTCGAGGACGCGGTAGACGCTGATCTTTCCCTCGGAGTCCGCTTGAAATGCCTTTTCGACGATGGTGCGCAGGTTGGGGTTCGCGTCGTGCGTCCATTCGGCCATGCATTCGTTGATGAGCACCTCGGCGGCAACCAGCTCCTCGCCAAACTTGATCCGATCCTGAATGTTGATCGTGATCTTGATGGCCCCGTCGAAGGAGTACAGGACGCGGTTTCCTTTCTTACCGCGCAGCTTGATGCCGTACTTCTCGACCACAAGGGCCAAGTGAGTACGGATGTCATCCAATGCGTGCTGCTTGAATTTTACAAGTTCCTCGTTGATGCGCTTGGCGTCGGCGTAGAGTTCCCGGACTATGGAGTCTGCTAGCCTGTCGGATTCCCGGATGTTTTCGGGAGCAACAAGGTTCCCTTTGGCATCCTTCCAGTAACCGTTTTCCGTGGCAGTGTTTTCCATGGTTTCTCCTAATTGATTGCCATTTCTTCCAGGCCGTTGACGCGCAGGGCCTCAGCGGCCACATCCGACGCGATCTCGTTGGCCTCGACGCGCAAGTCGCTGGGGAGCTTGTCGGCCAGTTCGCGGAGCCGAGCCGCGCAATTCATCACCTTGCCGCTGATCGCGCCATCGGGATTCCAGCCGATGTTATGGTTGGTACGTGCGGTCTCACTCATTTGGAGCCTCCTTTCTCAATTTGGGTGTCAAAACGTTTAAGGATCGCCCTGCATTCCTTGACCACGACCTGACGGGCCGGGCCGGAATACAAGTCCTTCTCAAAAAACACTCGGGCGAGCCGGGACATAGCGGCCCGTTCATTGGCAAAGGGATCGCGGGGGGCAACAGTCGGGTACGGGGTTTCCCGCTGGTCACGGCCCGAAGGGGTTGTCGAATAAAGAAGGTTCAAGCCCTTTTTGCCGTTGCGCCTGACCAACCCGATGGAAAGCAGATGCTTGAGGTACTTGCTGACCGAAGACGTATCCACATGCGACACGGCGGCGATCTCGGCGATACCGAAGGAGCCGGTTGAGGCCCGGATGGCCCGCCACATGCGGATATAGCCTTCGCCTCGCCGCTGGGGGGCATTGGGGTTGTAGGTGTAGTGGCCGGGCTTGATGCGGGTCAGCTCGTTTTGCCGGGTCATGCCGTCGAGCTGGCGGCGCACTCGGGCCTTTTCCGGCTCGGTCTCCAAAGCCATGGCCTGGAAGACGAGTGCATTGTTGATTTCCTTCTTGCCGCCCTCGCTCAGGCCGATGACCACGCCGCGCAGCTTGTCCATGTCGGGAGACAGCATTGCTAGGCCCTCCCGATGCGCAGGGCCTCAAGGGCCTTGGTGTCGATGGCGTTGGTGTTCTGCGCTTTGGCGTAGTCCTCAAGGTGCAGGATGTAGCCGTAGACCACGCGGAAGCTGCCCTTGGCTAACAGGGCCAGCTTGTGGCAGGCCTCGGGCGTGACTTCCAGGGCGGCGGCCTGCATGGCGAAAAGCATCACGTCATCGGCCTTGATCGGGTCGAAGCTCACCACGTCCACCACACGGGAATGCACGCGCTTGCGGGCATGGAGCTTCGGGTAGAATCCTTCCTCGCCGATCAGGATCACGGGGCAACCCGTCATGTCGTGGACGTCCCGCAAGTCTTCGATCCGGGACATGAGGAGCCGGTCGGCCTCGTCAACGATGATGGCTTGCGGCGTTTCGGCCAGGGCATCCATGATGCGGTTCCGGCAACGGTTGGTATTGTTGGGACGTTCGCCGGTGATCTCGTAGGTCAGCGCCTGCAAAAAGCTGAACTGGCTCCAGCCTTCGAGCACGCGCAGGAAGATGCCGCCGTTCATGGCGTGCCATTCCTTGGCTGCCATGGTCTTTCCGCGTCCCGCTTCACCCTGGACAACACCGATGCCGGGACGGCCCCGTTCCGTATCGCTCAGGGCGCTCAGGGACTTGCGCAGCTTCGCCACGTTGCCGGTTTCTATGAAAATGTCTCGCCGCATGTGTTACCTCGCTATGGTCTGTTGCCGGTAAAATTGCCTCAGTTGATCAAAACGTGCGCCCGTGGCGGTCTCGTATTCCTTGGATGCCTCGTAGGCGGTCATGAAAGATCGGTATTCGCCGGGGAGTTCGTGGCCGTTCTTGACGGCTTGTTCGAAGCACCACTCGTACTTCTCCAGTTCGGAGGCGAAGAAATCCGGGATTTCCAAGGTGGTTGAGGGAAGGTGTCTGACCCTGGCTTGGAGAGCTTCCAGACGCTGTTTTTCAGCTTCGCCCATGGCGGGTTCGGCTTGGACGGCTTTGGGCTTGGGGACGGCCTTGAGCGGCACGCTCTCCTGCTTCATCCACGGCAACGATTGGAGGCCGCTTTCGCCGATTTCCGCGTCGAAGTCCTTCACGATCTTCATGGTGGCGGATTTGAGTTGGCGCTGGCGTTTGTTGGCTTCCTGCACCTTGATGAGATCAAGCTCGTCACCAAACATGCGGGCGAGCGGATGGAGGGCTTCCGTGGGGTGGGCCGTGCCGATGCGTTCGCCGTCGAGGGTATGCAGGTATACCTCGGCCATGTCGGACCACCGGTACATCGCCATCAGCGGCTTGTTCAGGCCGTACAGCGCGTCGGACTCAAAGCGGACATTGCCGATGGTGAACCCACACCGTTTGGGGTGGATTTTTTGCCGGAAGAGGAAGTGGCGGTCCAACTCGGTGAGGTCCACGCCGTCACCCAAGCCAGCGTGCAGGACATCCAGAGGGCGCTGTCCGCCGAGTTCGTCATGGGCTTGCTGCCCATACCACCAGACATATAGCCGGAAGATTTCGGACGCCTCGCGCAGGGTGGGCACCCATTCGTTGTGCGTCGCCTCGTGATACTTCTCGTTGCGCTTCATCCAAGCGGGCTTGTTGTCTATGCAGTTGCCCACATAGCTCGGCAGGAGCCGTTCGCATTGCGAATCAAAAGTGCGGAAAAATCGCTCGACGATCTTGGTCCTGGCTTCGTAAGGTCGGCTGTACTGCACCGCGATGCCAAGACGGGCGTAAAGGCCGTTGAGTTCTTCGAAATCGGCGTCTACGGCGCTGAAATACTTGGCGCGGAAGGCCTTGCCGTTGTCGATGTAGACGCAACGCGGGTACTGCGCGAGAGAACCTATCGCCATGTGTAGCGCGGAGCTGATGGCAATGGTGTTCTCCGAGGGCATGATCTCCCAGCCAACCGGCATGCGGGATCGCCAATCGTACCAACAGATAAGCGTCGGACGAAACGGCTTGCCCGTTGTCGGGTGAATGCATTGGAAGTTGAGAACCTTGCCGTCACAAAAGAGGACATCCCCGACAGACAGAAGCTTGTCGTTGCGGGCGATATACGGCCCGACCTTGTCCTTGAGCGCCTTTTCGCCTTCCTGCTTGAGGACAACCAGATCGTGGTGATCCTCATCGAAACGCCGGGCGAATCGAACGACGGAGCGGTAGCTCGGCAGTTTGATTTCGCGCTTGGCGAAAATGCCTTTCATGGTCTCATAAGCCAGGGCGATGCTCGGCTTGTTGGGAGTCAGCCAGCAACCGAGGAACACCTTTTCGGCTTCCAGCCCGAGTTGCCCCAGCCCTTTCTTGCCGCCTTTCGACCACTTGCCGCGCCGGTCGCACAGGATGCGGTAATCCTCAGCGTTGTCACGCAGCTTCTTATCCCAGCGGTAGAGCGTCTTGTCCGAGACGTCGCCGAGGATTTCATGCTCTTTGGTGAGCATCTGCCCGGCGTTGATACCGAGGAGGAATGCCTTGGTCGCCCGTCCTTTGGTGGACTTGCTCTTCCCGACGAACTGCCGCCATTCGCTGACCAGCCGAAAGCGGGCCATGCCCACTTGATGCGCCCAGTCGGGGATAACCACATCCTGGGCGGGCAGGGCCGGAGTGTTGAAGCTTGCCTGATGCAGGGTTATCGCAGCCCTCACATCTTCCGGGAGACCGGTGATGATCCATTCCTTACCACCGCCTCGGCCCTGGCGAGTCTTGGACTGCCAAGATTCGCGTTTGGAGCGGCGGGATATGGTCATAGCCGTTGTCCCCAAAATGGCTACAAGCTCTTTTGTCGTGTATGAGTCTTTCATCTTTCTAGGCTTTCATGTCTTTGGGCAATGCCAGTGCATGAACAGGGCACCCTTCATCTCGCAGGTAGGCCAGTACGCGCCGATTATTCGCGCTGCCGAAGATCGTCCGGGAAACCACGGATTGGCTAATGCCTACCCTGTCGCGTATATCTCCTTGGGTGAGCCCTCGCGCGAACATCCATTCCTTGATCGCAAAGGGCTTTCGGTCACGACCGGCACCAATCCCGGCAAGCACATTCGTGCTCATGGTCATAGCTTCAACTCCAATTGCTTCTTGCGTTTCTTTGCCTCGCGTTCCGCCAGGATCGCTTCGGCATAGTCGCGTAGTTTCTTGTCTTGCGGGGTCATGACCCCACACCCGTGGGAGCGCAGCATTACGGCCAGAGGTTCGGCGCTTTTCACAGCCATGCAGAACACATTCACGGCCAGGATTGACGGCTGGTGTTCCATATTGGCGGGGTTAAGCCACTTCTCAAGCGTAGCCAGAGTGACGCGCTTGGCGTTGCCCCTGCTCAAGCTTACCCCGGCGTCCTGAGCGATCTGATTCATGCGGTCCGCGATCTCATCTCGTGACAGGCCGCACCGAGAGGCAGCACGGTTCATCGCGCTCTTTACGTTAGCCATCAGCATGGCTACCTCAGCGCTTTGGTCGGTCTCGAAAAGGGATAACTGCCGCATGTGTTGTTCTGTCCGCTGGTTTGCAGGTTGCTGTCCGAAACGGGTGCGGGGTCGGATGTTGACCCCTTGGGCGGCGTCATTTAGAGTGCATTTGCTAAATGGTCTTTTTTATGACTGCCCACGGCTCTTTAATAACCACGTTATTGGTTCTTTTTCAACCAATTTTTTGCGTTAAAGTTTAAAAACGTGGTTAATATGGCAATCTTCAATTATTCGAAGTGGTTGCCTAGTTGTCCGTGGTGTTAAGGTTGTTGTTAAACTTTTGCCATGGAACTTTAACGCTATGAATATTGGTCAAAGGATTAAAGATCTTCGGGGGAAGATGTCTCAGAAAGAGTATGCGAGCAAATTTGGTATCGCTCTCAACACTCTGAGGAACTACGAAAGTGGTGATAGAACCCCAAACGTAGAGTTTTTGTGTGCTTTGGCCGAATCAACCGGTGCGAGTATTCAATGGCTTGTCACGGGCGTTGAGACGTTGAAGCCCGGTGAAACAGGAAGAGATACCCGTGTCTGCATGAATGGGACCGAACTGGTCATGGTTCCATTAGTTCAGGCCCGTTTGGCCGCAGGTTCTGGCTCGTTTGAAGCCAGCGGGGAGGTCAACGGACGCTATGCCTTTCGCAATGAGTTCCTGAGTAGGCGGGGAAACCCAGCGCAAATGGTTCTGATGCGGGTAGCAGGTGACAGCATGGAGCCCAAGATTGAGAACGACGATACCGTGCTGATTGATCAGAGCCAAAAGGAACCGCGCCCTGGTCAGGTCTACGCCGTCGGGGTAGAAGATATGGTTTACCTCAAGATGATCGACACGCTGCCGGGCAAGATGCTGCTCAAAAGCTATAATCCTGCCTATCCGCCCATTGAAGTGAATACCAATGGAGACTTGGAGCAAGGTGTGCGCATCATCGGCCACGTAGTTTGGGTCGGTCGGGAAATGCCCTAGTACAGGCTACCGAAACGAACAGCCGCATTTTGGCAGACCCTTTCTCAAGTTGTCTGTCAAAATGCGGCTGTTCGTTTGAGTTCTTTCTCAAGTTGAAAAGACGCCTCGGTCAAACCAAGAATCCCCGAGAATCCCACGCCTGTCCTACACTCGTCCCATATTCGTCCTACGTTCCCCCGGCTCCTTCTACCTTCTCACCTTGGCTGTCCCCCTATACCCTGATTGTTGTTTTCGCGATGAGTCACTCCCGGCTTTGCTTCGTCAACAGCACGGCGGCCATGAAAAATACGGCGCCCAGGCCGGTGAGCACGGCAAGTCGGGACAGTTCCACAGGCGAAGCCAGGCTGGCCTGGCGAATGAGGGATGACGACTGCGTCAATGGGAGCATATTCAGCAGCAATGAAGCCCATTCCGGCACCGTCTTCACGGAGAAGAAAGTGCCCCCGAGAAAGGCCATGGGGGTGATGATGAAGTTGTTGAGCAGAGCCTGATCCCGGTGGGAGCGCACCGCCATGGCAATGGCCACCGCGATGCAGGCGAAGCAGAAGGCGTTGAGGACAATACCTGCCCAAAACAAAGGCCCGGCGTGGAAAGGCACTCCGAACAGGCCGCCTATGGCCGCCACCACACCTCCCGCCGCCAACCCTCGGCTGGTGCCGGCCAGAACCTCCCCCATCACATATTCCACTGGCCGGATCGGCGAGGCCCGTATCTCGTCGAACGTGTGGAAGTAAAAGCGGGCGATGTTGATTTCACTCGCCAGAGCGTAGGATTGCGTCATGGACGCCATGGCCACGAGTCCCGGCAGGAGGAAAGTGGAGTACGGCACGCCTTCGAGCCGTGTGTGGTCCATGGCCTGCGTGAAGATGACGAAATACAGGGTGGGCGAGACCGCCATGCCGGACAGAAGGCGCAACCCTCGTCCCCGCATGATGACTATCTCCCGGTGGTAGACGGAAAGTATGCGTCCGATTGCTCCTTTGAGCAGGCGCCATGCTGTCGGATGGCGGCGTTGCGAGGCTTCCGTCTCTCGCTTGTGTTCAGGCATGGTTCTTCCCAACCTCCCTCCGACGTTCAACGGAGGTGCTGCCCATTGCGTGCAGGTACGCGTCCTCAAGGGAGGTCCGCCCGACTGTCGAGTTCGGGCGCGTGATGGCCTGGCTCAGGGCGGTTGTCCGATCCGCATGGAAACTCGCCGTGGTGGTGTCGTGATCGGCAACCATCCATGCCCCCAGACTCCGTATGAGGTTTCCGGGCGTGTCCAGGGCGGTGATTTCGCCTTCCTTGAGGAAGGCGACTCTTCCGGCCAGGGCCTCGGCCTCTTCGATGTAATGTGTGGTCAGGAATATGGTCACGCCGGAGGCTTGGAGGTCCTTGAGCAGCGCCCGGATGGAACGCCGGATGTCCGCATCGAGCCCCACCGTCGGTTCGTCCAGAAACAGCACCGAAGGTCCGTGCATGAGCGCGCGGGCGATCATCGCCCGGCGCTTCATCCCGCCGGACAGGGATTTGACCGTGGCCCGCTCCAGCCCGGCAAGGCCGGTGCGGTCCAGCAACTCCTTGATCCTTTCCCTGCGTGAGCGTTTGTCCATGCCGAAGAAGCGGCCGTGGATGTCCAGATTCTGCTCGACGGACAGGTCCTGGTCCATGTTGACCCGTTGCGTCACCACGCCGATGGCGCTTTTGCCCGCCGGGTTGCGCAGCAGATCATGCCCTTGCACGAAGACCCGGCCCGAGTCGGGACGGACGAGCCCGGTCATGATGCGCATGGCCGTTGTCTTTCCCGCTCCATTCGGGCCCAGGCAGGCGAAGCATTCGCCCGGACGGACGGTGAAGCTCACCCCCTTCAGTGCGTGGATACGGCCATAAGACTTTTGGAGATCATAAACCGCTATCATGGTGGTCTTCCCTTAGCCGACAGTCCTTGAAGTCCCGGCCCGGACAGGGAACCCCAACAGGAGGGAAAGGGTTCGTCCGCCCGGGCCGAGCGGCTCTCTTCGGCGTGTGATTGAGGTGCGCGATTATGCTTGCGCTCCATGCAGCCCGTATGGTCTGAGAGAGCCTCCTTTCGACACCCGGCCGGTATTATCGGGCGAAACCCAATTCCGACTTGAACGCATCCAGGCCCATGTCGTCGATGATGCGGCCGATCCGTTTGGGGATGCCGGCGGCGCAGTACCATTCGATGAGGTCGTCCACGACGCGGAGCGCTTGTTCGTCATCGAGATTGTCGGCGACGACGTCGGCGAACCGGGGATTCAGGCCGGTGACGAGCCCGCCGACGACGACTCTCCAGCCGCCCTTCATTCCGATCAGCCCGATGTCTTTGACTGTGGATTCCGCACAGGTGTTGGTGCAGCCGGAGACGCCGATCTTGAGCTTGTAGGGGAGGCTGTAGCCATAGTATTTTTCGTCGATCCTCAATCCGACGCCGACGGCATCCTGCAGGCCGCGCTTGCAGAAGCTCGTGCCGGGGCAAAGCTTGACGGATCGCACGCACAGCCCGCTGCCCGCCGAAGGCGGAAGCCCGAGATCCTCCCATACCGAGTTGATGTCGGTCGCCTTGAATCCCACAAGGGCGAAACGGCCGGCCGAGGTGATCTTGATGGCTTGCGCCTCGTAACGCTCCGCCACGTCGGCGAGCTTCCGCAGGAGGTTGAAGTCCGTGATGATACCTCCGGGGATATGCGGGGCGACCGCATACGTCTCGTTGTCCCGCTGAAGGATGGCTTTCAGGGCGGAGAACCCATGGTGCCGACCGCACGACGGGCACGTTTCCGGAAAGGATTTCATGTCGATCAAGTCACCGCAGTTGTCGCATTTTCGATGTGCCATTTTCCAAAACTCCTTGTGTTTCGTGGTACAGACGGTGCGGCGTTCAGCCACGCCCCCTGTCTACCGGCGGAGGTCTCGTGGATAAATGACAAACACCCCACTCTTTCTGCCACGCCGCGGCGAGCCTGTTCCCTTTTGGTCGATACGCCTTATTGTGGACAGGAGAGAGTGAAGTGAAAGCCGGGACCGAACACAACCAAGTCCAAATGGTGATGGAAATGCAGAAAGCGGGAAACGTGGATTCCGATCTTCTCAATGTGGTGATTTTTGCTCCCCCGCCGGTGTTGGAGCTCGATGTCACCGGTCCGCTCAATGTCTTTCAGGCAGCCAACAAGATCGTTGCCGGAAAGCGGGGATACAAAGTCGTTTTGGCGACCTCGGGACCCGATATGAGCGTGGCCGGGACTTCCGGATGCACGTTGGTTGCCCATCGTCTCATTGCTGAAATACATGATGATGTCGATACGTTGCTTGTCGCCGGCGGCCGGGGTGCAATGCGCGGGAGCTCCCCGGAGGTGCTTGATTGGCTTCGGTTCATGGCCTCTCGTGTCCGTCGGATCGGGTCGGTCTGTACAGGGGCATTCCTGCTTGCCGAAGCCGGGCTCCTGGACGGACGGCGGGCTACGACCCACTGGGAGTATGCACAAAAATTCGCCTCGCGGTATCCGAAGGTCAGGGTCGATGCCGATCCCATCTGGATTCAGGACGGGAATATATATACCTCGGCAGGCGTGACGTCGGGGATGGACCTGTCGCTGCGATTCGTCGAGGAGGACTTCGGCGGCATGGCGGCTCTGGACGTGGCCAGAAGGCTGGTTCTGTACCTGCGCCGCCCTGGAGGTCAGGCGCAGTTTAGCGTTTCGCTTTCTCAGCAGCGGTCGGTCAGTTCACCCTTGTTTGAATTGCAGGCCTGGATGTCGGAAAATATAGGGGGGGATCTTTCCGTCGAGGCCCTGGCTTCGCGCGTGGCCATGAGCCCCCGCAATTTCGCCCGCGTCTTTGTCCGCGAGATGGGGATAACCCCGGCCCGTTACGTCGAAAGGCTTCGCCTGGAGGCCGCACGGCAGCATCTGGAGGTGTCCGAATCCGTCAGCGTCAAGGAGGTTGCCGACCGCTGCGGTTTTCGAAGCGCGGAACTGATGCGAAGAGCCTTTGTTCGCGCCTTTGGTGTTTCCCCGCTCTCTTACAGGGAGCATTTCGGAACACTCTGAGGTGGAGGATCCTGACGGCGGGGAGCGGTTCGAGGCCGTGGGGATATTGTATTTTTCATTCAAAGATAAAAGCTGTTGCAAAGTAAAAACTGCTGCCGTCGTCCCCTTCCATGCAATGCTGCGCTCTTCCTTCTCGACCCTGCAACGTGGGGCTGTAGCCCCGTTGGGAGAGCGCTTGAACGGCCTTCAAGAGGTCGCGGCTTCAATCCCCCCCAGATCCACCCTGAATGGCAGAGGCTTGGAAGGTCTTCCTTCCAAGCCTTTTGGGCGCGGGATAAGCAAAAATGGATACGCAGACGGTCCGCGTCCGGGGAAGGTTAAGCGCCGAGGGATGTCAGGAGCAGGTAGAGCGCGCACAGGCCGAGCAGCGAGCCCATGACCAGGTTGAAGCGTTGCATCTTCTTTCGGGTGTCGAGGACCGCGCCGACGCCTACGGCATATTCCCCGTCATGCACCTGAAAAAAACGCTCACGCTCCACCTGCTCTCGCTGGCGCGCAGGGCGGAAGAACCCACGATCGCGGCCATGGTGAACCTCATCAGGACGGTCTGGAGCTAGCTGGCCCGCCCGGAGGGGCGGATCGTCGTCATCCTGGACTGTGCGTAACCACGGGGTTTTGTCTCTACCGCCAGGACTCATGGGCAGCGGATATCCGGGGCCGACCGGACCAGCCTCATTTTTGGGTGCGGTCGTGCGTACAAAATGGTGTGAACCCATTTCCCCCTCGATCGCTCGGCTCCGCCCTGTTTTTCGTCATGGGAATATCCCTCTAGAATCATTTATGTATAAACCAGACCCGCCATCCTTCCGCCTCTTTTGGTGGGAATAACTGTTCGTGTTTGAGCAGAATTACCTTGACAGAAATGTCACGAAAGGTAGGGTGGAAATGCTTACGCAAACGATTGCGCAAACGATTGTATGAGTGCGGTTCATTAATTATTTGGAGGTATCCGGTATGAGTCTCTCGAAAAAAATCACTGTGGCATTGATGTCTCTGGCGTTCCTTTTCACGGCCGTGATCGCCCCGGCGTCCGCCGCCGACAAGCCGGTCGTCGGCCTGGTCATGAAGTCCCTGGCCAACGAATTTTTCAAGACCATGGAAGAGGGCGCCCGCAAGTACGCCAAGGAAGACGGCACCTTCACCCTGATCCCGGTGGGCATGAACTCCGAGACCGACATCGACACCCAGGTCAGCGCCATGGAGAACTTCATCGCCCAGAAGGTGGACATGATCGTCGTGGCCCCGGCCGACTCCGTGGGCATGACCATCCCGGTCAAGAAGGCCGTTGACGCGGGCATCACCGTCGTCAACTTCGACGTCACCCTGAACAAGGAAGCGCTGGCCAAGGTCGGCCTGCCCAAGGACTTCCTGTTCGTCGGCCCCGACAACGCCGAAGGCGCGGAGATGGTCGGCGACTACCTGGCCGAAACCCTCGGCAAGGGCGCCAAGGTCATCATCATCGAAGGCAACCCCGGCGCGGACAACGCCAAGCAGCGCAAGGCCGGTTTCATGCGCTCCGTCAAGAAGTACGACCTGAATCTGCTGACCTCCCGCACCGCCCACTGGGAAACCGAGGAGGCCAACACCCTGATGACCAACCTGCTGACCATGCACCCGGACGTCCAGGGCGTCATGTGCGCCAACGACTCCATGGTCCTGGGCGTTGAAAAGGGCATCGCCGCCGCGGGCATGACCGGCAAGATCCAGATCGTCGGCTTCGACAACATCGGCGCGGTGCAGGAGCTGATCAAGCAGGGCAAGTGCCTGGCCACCATCGACCAGTTCGGCCCCGAAATGGCCGCCAACGCCATCAAGATCGGGTTCCGCATTCTCCACGGCGAGAAGCTGACCGGCTGGCAGAAGACCCCCATCAAGCTCGTGACCAAGGCCGACCTGTAGGCCCGACGCGTATACCGGCAGCGGGCCCTGCGCCCGCTGCCTTTTGGAGTGGGGTTTCCATGCATTTTTCGGTATGCCTTGGGTGGGAGCGCGGATGGACACGAATGAAAACCTTATAGAACTGCGGGGCATTACCAAGCAGTTCCCCGGCGTCGTCGCCCTGAAGGACGTCGACCTCGACATCAGGAAGGGCGAGGTGCACGTCCTGGTGGGTGAAAACGGGGCCGGCAAGTCGAGCCTCATCAAGGTCCTGTGCGGCATCTACGCGCCCGATGCGGGCGAGATGCGCTACCAGGGGCGGCCCTATGCGCCGCAGACGCCGCATGACGCCATGGATGCGGGCATCCGGGTGGTCTATCAGGAGTTCAACCTCCTCTCCTATCTCTCCGTGGCGGAGAACATGTTTTTCGACAACCTGCCCCGCAAATACGGGCTGGTCGATTTCCATACGCTGTATCGCAACACCCGGGAGCTGCTGGAGGTCGTCGGGCTGGACATCTCGCCCAAGACGCCGGTCGAACTGCTCGGCGTGGCCCAGATGCAGCTCATCGAGATCGCCAAGGCCATCTCCTCCGAGAGCAAGCTGCTCATCCTGGACGAGCCCACGGCGACGCTCTCCAGCAAGGAGATCGAGATGCTCTTCGGCATCGTGGCCAAGCTCAAGGCCCAGGGCGTGACCATCATCTTCATTTCCCACCACCTGCAGGAAGTCTTCGAGATCGGGGACCGCATCTCCGTCCTGCGCAACGGCGAGAACGCGGGCACGCACGTCGCCAGCGACATCTCCATCCCGGAGATCGTCAAGCTCATGGTGGGGCGGTCCATGGACGAGGAGTACCCCTTCATGGACGACGTGGTCGTGGGCGAGCCGCTGCTCAGCGTGCGCGACCTGCGCTGCAAGGGCAGCGCCCATTCCGTCTCCTTCGAGGTCGGGCGGGGCGAACTGCTCGGCATGGCCGGGCTGGTCGGCTCCGGCCGGACCGACGTGGTCCGCGCCATCTTCGGGGCGGACCCCAAGGACGGCGGCGAGATCCTGCTGCACGGGAAGAAGCTGTCCATCAAGACGCCGCGCGACGCGGTCAAGAACCGCATCTGCCTGCTGACCGAGGATCGCAAGAACCAGGGGCTCATCCTGGAGATGTCCTGCGCCGTGAACACAACGCTCACGGACCTGCCCGGCGTGGCCAGGTACGGCTTCATCCAACCGGATACGGAGCGGGAAGTGGCCGAAAGGCTGGTGGCCGACCTCGGCATCAAGACGCCGTCCATCGATCAGTGGGTGGGCAACCTGTCCGGCGGCAACCAGCAGAAGGTCGTCCTGGCCAAGTGGCTGTTCCGGGACGCCGAGGTGCTCATCTTCGACGAGCCCACGCGCGGCATCGACGTCGGGGCCAAATACGAAATCTACCTTCTGCTCTGGAAACTGGCCGCCGCGGGCAAGTCGATCATCATCGTCTCGTCCGACCTGCCGGAGATGCTCGGCATCTGCCACCGCATCATCGCCTTCTCCGACGGGAAGATCACGGGCGAACTGCCTCGGGCCGAGTTCGATCAGGAACGGATTCTGACCATGGCATACGAAGAATACATCCAGGATGACGCGGCGGCGGCATCGGGAACAGACCAAGTCAAACGGGGACGATGATGAATTTCAGGAAACTTGCATATCTGCTGCTCAGAGAGGCCGGCATCGGCGTGGCGCTGGTGCTGATCATCGTCATCTTCATGCTCGTCGCGCCCAACTTCGCCTCGCCCATCAACATGATGAACATCTGCACGCAGATCAGCATCAACACGGTCATCGCGGTGGGCATGACCTTCGTCATCCTGCTGGGCGGCATCGATCTGTCCGTCGGGTCCGTGCTGGCGCTCTGCACCATCGTGGCCGGGCTGATCCTGACCAGCGACACCCTGTCGCCCGGGCTGGCCTTCTTCCTCGCCGTGGTCGCCAGTCTCGCGGTCGGGGCCCTGTGCGGTCTGTTCAACGGGTTCGTCTGCGAGCGATGGAAAATCCACTCGTTCGTGGTCACGCTGGGCATGCTCAACATCGCCCGGGGCGCGGCGCTCCAGATCAGCGACTCCAGGACCCTGTTCGGCTTTCCGGACATATTCACCAATCTCGGCGCGCAGAACGTCTTCGGCCTGCCCGTCATCTTCATCATGGCCCTGACGCTGGTCGTCATCGGGACCATCGTCCTGAACCGGTCCGTGTTCGGGCGGATGATCTACGCCATCGGCAACAACGAGGAGGCCGTCCGGCTCTCCGGGCACCGGACCATCCTCTACAAGATCGCGGCCTTCGTCATCTGCGGCGGCTGCGTCGGCGTGGCGGGCATCATGTATATGCTGCGCCTGTCCATGGCCAGCCCGATCCTCGGCGTGGGCTTCGAGCTCAACGCCATCGCGGCGGTGGTCATCGGCGGCACCAGCATGATGGGCGGCAAGGGGTCCCTGATCGGCACGTTCCTGGGGGCCTGCATCATCGGCGTGCTCAACAACGGGCTGCTGCTGCTCGGCATGGGCGACTTCGCCCGCCAGATCGTCACGGGTCTGATCATCGTGGCCGCCGTCATCATCGACACCTACCGCAACCGGCTCCTGACCAGGATTCAGGTGTCGGAGTAACGTCATGAGGGCAAAAAAGCTGATCGTCCTCGGCAGCGTCAACGCCGACCACGTCCTTCTGCTGGATCAATTCCCCCGTCCCGGTGAAACGGTCATCGGGCACGGCTATCAGGTCCTGCCGGGCGGGAAGGGGGCCAACCAGGCCGTGGCCGCAGCCCGGCTCGGGGCGGACGTCGGGTTCATCGCCTGCGTGGGTGACGACGACTTCGGCGCGCGCATCCTGGAGCGGTTCCGCGACGACGGCATCGACACCACGGCGGTCACGGTCGTGGACGGCATGCCCACGGGCATCGCGCTCATCCAGATCGCGGCCAGCGGCGAGAACTCCATCGTGGTCTCGCCCGAAGCCAACGGCTGTCTGGTTCCCGAGTTGCTGGGCCCGCAACTGGGCTTGCTGCATGGGGCCGATACGCTGCTGATGCAGCTCGAAAGCCCGCTGGCCACCATCGAGCTGGCCGCCCGCAAGGCCCGGGAGGCCGGGGCCACCGTGGTCCTCAATCCGGCCCCGGCCCAGCCGCTGCCCAATGCGCTCCTGGCCGACGTGAGCGTGATAACGCCCAACGAAACCGAGGCGGAACTGCTCACGGGCGTCAAGGTCGTCACCGAGGACGACGCCAGGCGGGCCGCGGCCGTCCTGCACGGCAAGGGGGTGGAGACCGTCATCATCACCCTCGGCAGGAACGGCGCGTTCCTGAGCGGTCCCGGGGTGTCCCGGCGCATCGAGGGGTACGCCGTCACGCCGGTTGACACGACGGCCGCTGGTGATACCTTCAACGGAGCGCTCGTCGCGGCCCTGCAACAGGGCCTTGAAATGGCCGGGGCCGTTCGTTTCGCCCATGCCGCGGCGGCCATCTCCGTCACCCGGCTCGGCGCGCAGACGTCCATTCCCCACCGTGCGGAGGTGGACAAATTCATCAAGGACAATGGATAGCCGATCATGTCGACCATCAAGGACGTTGCAAGGCTCGCGGAGGTGTCGACATCGACGGTCTCCCATGTCCTGAACAAGACCCGCTATGTCAGCGAGGACACCCGCCAGCGGGTCGCCGCCGCCGTCCGCGAGCTGAACTACCGTCCTTCGTCCATCGCCCGCAGCCTGAAGGTGCAGACCACCAACACGCTGGGCATGCTGGTCACCGCCAGCAGGAACCCGTTCTTCGCCGAGGTGGTCCACGCCGTCGAGAGGCGGTGCTATGAACGCGGCTACACGCTTTTCCTGTGCAACACCGAAGGCGACGTGAAGCGCATGGAGGCCAACCTCGACGCCCTGGAGGAAAAGCGCGTGGACGGGCTGCTGCTTCTGTGCAGCGAGGTGAACGACGACATCCTGCGCCTGCTCGAAGCCGAGCGGCCCACCCCGACCGTGGTTTTCGACTGGGGCCCGGAGTCGGACAACGTCGACCGGATCTATGACAACTCTCCCGACGGAGGGTACATGGCCGTCCGCCATCTCATCGAGATGGGCCATACGAAGATCGGCTGCGTGACCGGTCCTATGGGACGCAGGTCCGCCATCGAACGGCTCCAAGGGCTGCGCAAGGCCATGGCCGAGGCCGGTCTGCCCGTGCGCGAGGAGTGGATCGTCGAGGGCGACTATGATTGCACAGGGGGCATCAACGCCATGCGGCAACTGATGCAACGGCCCGACCGGCCGACCGCCCTGTTCGTGTGCAACGACATGATGGCGCTCGGCGTCATCAACGAGGCGGCCCGAACGGGCGTGCGCGTCCCCGAGGACCTGTCCATCGTCGGGTACGACGACATCTACATCGCCCGCTACATGATCCCGCCCCTGACGACGATTCACCAGTCCACCAGCGGGATTGCGGCTATGGCCGTGGACACCCTCATCGAGCGCATGGGCAGCAAGCGGGACAAGGGCCGGGTCATCCGGATCGAGCCCCGGCTCGTGGAGCGCGAATCCGTGCGCAGAATGAAGTGAAGGGGGCGTTTCGCCTCCGGGGCCACTTTGCGGAGCGCGCAGCCTAGATTCCGTATTTCCCCCGGCTTCGTCGTGGTGTGACAGAAGGCTTGGAACCTTGGGTACAAGTCTTTTTTAGCGGGCTGTGGAGACGGGGCCGGACCTTCAAAGCTGGCCGAGTTCCCTGAAAATGAATCGGATTCTCTCCTCGACCGGGGCGCACGGGACCTCCGTCAACGCATACCCGAAGGCGGCGTAAGCCTCTCGCATGGCCGCATGCGTTCTTTGCGCTTCGGCGAAGTCCTGTTTGCGTTCCGCATCGTTGGTGAAGATCCGTTTCCAGGGCGGGAAGACGAACGCTCGGTCGGCATAGCGGTGCGAGACGCAGGCGGACCGCAGCGCGGCGGTGATTTCTAGGCCCTCGAGGAGAGAATAGCCGTAGGTGTCCACGATCCCCCGGTCGAAGAAAACCGGCCCCTCGCAGTGGAGATGGTGTTCGTAGGCCCGGAGTTCCTCGTCCAGCATCCTGTCCCGGAATGCGGCCTTGTCCCGCCAGGGCAGGGCGCGGCCCGAGCGTCCGAGCTCCTCTTGAATGATCTTGCGCCCCTTTTCCTCGGAGCAGGCATGGCCGAGGCGTCCCAGTGCCTCGATGACCGTGCTCTTCCCGGAGCCGGGGCCGCCGGTGAAGACGATGAATTTGTTGCGCATCGTATGGACTCCTGTGTCGGGTGTTAAACGTATCGGGTGTGGCCGGGGCCGCGACAGCGGGCTGCGGCCTTTGCGTCAGGGCGCTGCGGAAATTGGTCGCGGGCAAGGCGCAGAGAGTCTCTTTCGGGGAGAATAGGGGAGTGGGAAGCGTTATGGTGGGAACGGTGGAATGATCGCGCAGGATGGGATGGAACACAAGGGAAAAGGCCGGTCGGCCGTGAATCATTTGCCAAAAAAAGGGGCGTCCCGACGGGACGCCCCTTGTCTTGTTCATTGCTTGAGCGGGTTACATGGCCTTGCCTTGCTTCCAGGCCTTGATCAGCTCGTCGTAGTCCACGGTTTCGCCCTGGGGCTTTTCGTTGGCCAGCTTGGCCTTGGGAGCGCCGGGCTGGTTCAGCCAGTAGGACTCTTCCCTGGGCTCGTTGAGCTTGGGGCCGCAGATGCTGAGCACTTTGGCGCGCTCCAGGCGCATCATGATCTTGTCCTGCTCGGCCGCCAGATTGTCCATGGCGGTGTCCACGGTGACCTCGCCGGCCACGGCCTCACCGATGTTCTGCCACCACAGCTGGGCCAGCTTGGGGTAGTCGGGCACGTTGGTGCCGGTGGGGGTCCAGGCCACGCGGGCCGGGGAGCGGTAGAACTCCACCAGGCCGCCGAGCATGGGGGCGCGCTTGGTGAAGGACTCGTCGCGGATGTCGGAATCCCGGATGGGGGTCAGGCCGACATGGGCCTTCTTCAGGGAGACGGACTTGGAGACGCAGAACTGGGCGAACAGCCAAGCGGCCTTGCGGCGCTCCACCGGGGTGGACTTCAGCAGGGTCCAGGAACCGCAGTCCTGATAGCCGAGCTTCTGGCCCTTTTCCCAGTAGGGGCCGTGCGGGGACGGAGCCATGCGCCACTTGGGCGTGCCGTCCGCGTTGACCACAGGGGTGCCCTTCTCGACCATGGAGGCGGTGAAGGCCGTGTACCAGAAGATCTGCTGGGCCACGTTGCCCTTGGCCAGGTACGGCAGGGACTGGTAGAAGTCCATGCCGAGCGCGCCCGGAGGGGCGTACTTGCGCAGCCAGTCCATGTATTTGCGCAGGGCGTACTTGGCGGCCGGGCCGTTGGTGGCGCCGCCGCGGGACACGGAAGAACCCACCGGGTGGCAGTCTTCCACGCGGATGCCCCATTCGTCCACGGGCTTGCCGTTGGGCAGACCCTTGTCGCCGGCACCGGCCATGGACAGCCAGGCGTCGGTGAAGCGCCAGCCGAGGTCCGGGGCCTTCTTGCCGTAGTCCATGTGCCCGTAAATGGCCACGCCGTCGATCTCACGCACGTCGTTGGTGAAGAATTCGGCGATGTCCTCGTAGGCGGACCAGTTGACCGGCACGCCCAGCTCGTAGCCGTACTTGGCCTTGAAGGCCTTGCGCAGCTCGGGCTTCTTGAACCAGTCGTAGCGGAACCAGTAGAGGTTGGCGAACTGCTGGTCGGGCAGCTGGTACAGCTTGCCGTCCGGGCCGGTGGTGAAGGACTTGCCCATGAAGTCGTCCACGTCCAGGGTGGGCAGGGTCACGTCCTTGCCTTCGCCCGTCATCCAGTCGGTCAGGTTGACGACCTTGCCGGAGCGGAAGTGGGTCCCGATGAGGTCCGAGTCGTTGATGTAGCCGTCGAAGACGTTCTCGCCCGACTGGAACTGGACCTGAAGCTTCTCGATGACGTCACCTTCCTGGATCAGGTCGTGGGTGACCTTGATGCCGGTGATCTCGTAGAATGCCTTGGCGAGCACCTTGGATTCGTACTCGTGGGTGGGGATGGTTTCGGAGACGACCTTGATCTCCATTCCCTTGTAGGGAGCGGCCGCTTTGATGAACCACTCCATTTCCTTCATCTGGTCAGCCTTGCTCAGCGTCGAGGGCTGGAACTCGCTGTCCACCCATTTCTCCGCTGCCTTCATGTCCGCCATGCCGGCGGTGGCGAGGCTCAGGAACGCCAGGGTCAGCATTCCCGTGATCAATAAACGCCGCAACTTCATACGTACCTCCGTATGCTGATTAAGAAAAGACCTCTGCCGTAATACCCAATATTCCGTTTCTCCCGTTTCCCGTCGCGGTTCCCATGCGGTCTCGCTATCCCCACCGCATGATGATGATCAGGAAACAAACGGATATAGCCGTAGCGATCCAGACAGGTAAGGCGGTCAATCCGATCCACGCGAGGTGGATGTACGCGCTCCCCAGCAGCCCGATGAACAGGCGGTCGCCCCGGGTGGTGGTCAGCGGCAGGAAGCCGCGCCGCGCCACGCACGGGGAGACGATTTCCCAGATGGTCATGCCCACGAGGATGAGCGCAATGGTCAGGAAGAATCCGGCGGTGACCGGCGTCCATGCCATCCATTCGAGATTCATGATTGCCTCCTCCTAGACCCTGCCCAGGGCGAAGCCCTTGGCCAGGTGGTTGCGGACGAACCAGATGACCAGCGCGCCGGGCACGATGGTCAGGATGCCCGCCGCGGCGAGCAGCCCCCAGTCCAGCCCGGTGGCGCTGACGGTCCTGGTCATGGTCGCGGCGATGGGTTTCGCCGCCGTGGTCGTCAGGGTGCGGGCCAGCAGCAACTCGACCCAGCTGAACATGAAGCAGAAGAACGCGGTCACGCCGATGCCCGCGCGGATCAGCGGGATGAACACCCGGATGAAGAAGCGCGGGAAGGAGTAGCCGTCGATGAAGGCGGTCTCGTCGATCTCCCTGGGCACGCCGGACATGAACCCTTCCAGGATCCAGACGGCCAGGGGCACGTTGAACAGGCAGTGGGACAGGGCCACGGCGATGTGGGTGTCGATCAGGTTGAAGGTGGAGTAGAGCTGGAAGAAGGGCAGCAGGAAGACCGCGGGCGGGGCCATGCGGTTGGTCAGCAGCCAGAAGAAGACGTGTTTGTCGCCGATGAACTGGTAGCGCGAGAACGCGTAGGCCGCGGGCAGGGCGGTGGTCAGCGAGATCACGGTGTTGATGGTCACGTAGATGATGGAGTTTATGTACCCGGAGTACCAGGAGGGATCCGTGAATATCTTCATGTAGTTGACCAGCGTGGGATGGGTCGGGATGAGCGAGAACGACCGCATGATGTCCGCGTTGGTCCGAAAAGACATGTTCAGCATCCAGTAGATGGGCAGGAAGAGGATGATCAGGTAGAAGATCAGCCCGATGTGTCGTTTTTGCAGTCTCATGCCTTGTCTCCCGTGCCCACCGCCTGCAGGGCCTGGTAGAACAGCCAGCAGAACAGCAGGATGATGAGGAAGTAGATGAGCGAAAAGGCCGCGGCCGGACCGAGGTCGAATTGGCCCACGGCGATCTTGACCAGATAGATGGACAGGAAGGTGGTCGTGTTGCCGGGGCCGCCGCCGGTGAGGACGAACGGTTCGGCGTAGATCAGGAAGCTGTCCATGAAGCGCAGGAGCAGCGCGATGGTCAGGACCCCGCGCATTTTGGGCAGCTGGATGTAGCGGAACACCGCCCAGCTGGACGCTCCGTCGATCTTGGCCGCCTGGTAGTAGGCCTCGGGGATGGCCCGCAGTCCGGCATAGGCCAGCAGGGCCACCAGCGGCGTCCAGTGCCATATCTCCATGAGCATCAGGGTGATCCAGGCGTCCACGGGCGAGGCCGTGTGGTCGAACGCGATGCCCGCGTTGTTGACGATGGCCCCGAACAGGCCGATGTCCGGCCGGGTGAAGATGATCCAGATGGTCCCGATGACGTTCCAGGGAATGAGCAGGGGCAGGGCCAGGATGACCAGGCAGGCCGAGGCGGTCCAGCCCTTCTTGGGCATCATCAGGGCGATGACGATGCCGAGCGGTATCTCGGTCAGCAGGACCATGAAGGAGAAGGCCAGCTGCTTGAACAGTGCGTCGTGCAGCCGTTCGTCCAGGAGCACGTCCCTAAACCATTCCACGCCCACGAAGAAGCGCTGGCCCGGTCCGAAGATGTCCTGGACCGAGTAGTTGACCACGGTCATCAGCGGGATGATGGCCGAGAAGGCCACGATCGCGAAGACCGGGAGGACCAGGAACCACGCCTTGTTGTCATGCCATTTGTTCATTGGGAATCCCCCTGTCGGACCAGCCGCTCGTCACAGTAGAGTTTGATCTTCTCCGGCGGGAGGGAGAGCCAGCATTTGCCCTCCGGCACGGCCCCGCTCTCGTTGACCCGGGCCTTGATCTCGCTGCCGTTGAAGGTGGCGGTCACGATCTTGCAGAACCCCTGGTCCTCGATTCCGGTGACCATGCCCTCGACGCCGTGCTCCACGGGGCTTTCATGGACGCCCACGTACATGGGCCGGATGCCGATCTTGAGGTTCTGGCCGGTGCACATGTTGGCCAGGGAGGGCAGCAGCGGGACGTCGATGCTCCCGACCCGGGCGATGTGTCCGTCCAGGGTGCAGTGCAGGAAGTTCATGCCCGGGCTGCCGATGAAGTAGCCCACGAAGGTGTGTTCCGGGTTCTCGAACAGCTCCTGGGGCGTGCCCATCTGGACGATCTCGCCCTCGTACATGACCACGATCTGGTCCGCGAAGGTCATGGCCTCCACCTGGTCGTGGGTCACGTAGATCATGGTCATGTTGAATTTGGTGTGGATTTCCTTGAGCTTGCGGCGGAGGTTCCACTTCAGGTGCGGGTCGATGACCGTCAGGGGCTCGTCGAACAGGATGGCGGCCACGTCGCTGCGCACCAGCCCGCGCCCCAGGGATATCTTCTGCTTGGCGTCGGCCGACAGGTTGGCGGCCCGCTTGTTCAGGTCCGGGGTGAGGTCCAGGGCCTCGGCGATCTCTTGGACCCGTTCGCGGATGCTCTGCTTGTCCACGCCCCGGTTGCGCAGGGGGAAGGCCAGGTTGTCGTACACGGTCATGGTGTCGTAGAGCACCGGGAACTGGAAGACCTGGGCGATGTTCCGCTTCTCCGGCTGCATGGCCGAGACGTCCTTCCCGTCGTACAGGATGGAGCCGTGGGACGGCTTGAGCAGCCCGGAGATGATGTTCAGCATGGTGGTCTTGCCGCAGCCGGAAGGGCCGAGCAGGGCGTAGGCCCCGCCGTCCTCCCAGACGGTATGGATGCGCTTGAGCGCGAAGTCCTGCTCCCCGGCGGGGTTGGGCAGGTAGCTGTGCTTGATTTCGTTCAGTTCGATGCGTGCCATGGGATCCCTGCTATTGGTTGGCCGGCGCGACAACGAGATCGCCCGTGGCGTTGAAGACGTAGAAGGCCTCGGGCCGGACGTAGACCGACACCTGGTTGCCCACCTCGAAGGCGTGGACGCCGTTCTCCTGGACTACCAGGGAATCGTCGCCGTAGTTGAAGTGTACGAAGGTCTCGGAGCCGTTGATTTCGGCCAGTCCGATCCGGCCCTGGATGTGCGCGCACCCCTCGCTTCCGCACTTGAGGCTGAGCTGGCTGGCGCGGATGCCGAAGGTGTACTCCCCGGGGGACAGGCCGGACATGGTCGAGGGAACGGGCAGGGACAGGGCGTGGCCGATGTTGACCTTGCCGTCGTCCACCGAACCGCTGATGAAGTTGATGGGCGGGTCGTTGAAGACCTCGGCCACCCTGGTGTTGACCGGGTGCAGGAAGACCTCGGCCGTGGGGCCCACCTGGAGGACCTCCCCCTCGTGCATGACGATGACGTTGCCGCCGAGCATGAGCGCCTCGGTGGGCTCGGTGGTGGTGTAGACGACCACCGAGTCGCGGGCCTTGAAGATCTTGCGCAGTTCGTCGCGCAGCTCCTCGCGCAGCTTGTAGTCGAGGTTGACCAGGGGCTCGTCCAGGAGCAGCAGGTCCACGTCCTTGACCAGGGCGCGGGCGATGGCCGTGCGCTGCTGCTGGCCGCCGGACAGCTCGGCGGGCAGCCGGTCGAGCATGTTTTCGATGTGCAGCATGGAGGCCGCCTGCATGACCCGCGTGCGGATCTCCTGCTTGGGCATCCCGTGGATGGCCAGCGGGGAGGCGATGTTTTCGTAGATTGTCTGGGAAGGGTAGTTGATGAACTGCTGGTAGACCATGGCGACGCTGCGTTTGCGCACGGACACGCCGGTCACGTCCACGCCGTTCGCCTCCACCGTGCCGGTGGTGGGCCGGTCCAGCCCCGCCATGATGCGCAGCAGCGAGGTCTTGCCCGCCAGGGTGCGCCCCAGCACGACGTAGCGGGAGCCCGATTCGAACTCGAGGTCTATGCCCTTGAGGTGAATCTCTCTTCCAACCGTCTTGCCGATGCCGTTGAGTTTAAGCCCCATTTTAGGTCTCCGGGTGATCGATTGCGGTCAAAACTGTTCTGATTAGTCACATTATAGCGTAACATCGTCACAAAATGTTCGCAAGCGAAAATCAGGAAAAGTGCACCTCCCGGCCCCATGAATAGGGATGGATGGATCGTTACTTGGCCACGTGCAGCGCCACGCCGTTCTGTTTCATGACCTCCACCAGTTCGGCGGGCGGCGTCTCGTCGGTGAACATGGCGTCCACCTCCTTGATGTTGCCGAGCCGGACCATGGCGTTGCGGCCGAACTTGCTGTGGTCGGTGACCAGGAAGACCTTGCGCGAGTTATCCATGATCGAGCGGGCCGCCGTGACCTCGCGGTAGTCGAAGTCGAGCAGGGTGCCGTCCATGTCCACGCCGCTGATGCCGATGATCCCGTAGTCCACCTTGAACTGGCGGATGAATTCGATGGTCGATTCGCCGACGATGCCGCCGTCCTTGTGGCGGACCACGCCGCCGGCCACGATGACCTCCAGTCCGTCGTTGCTGCTCAATGTTTTCGCCACGTTGAGGTTGTTGGTGATGACCCGCAACCGGTCGTGCCGGGTCAGGGCCTTGGCCACTTCCTCGTTGGTGGTGCCCATGTTGATGAACAGGGAGGAGCGGGGCGGAATGTGCTGGGCCACCAGCTGGGCGATGATCTGCTTTTCCCGCAGGCACAGTATCTTGCGATTGGTGTAGTCCACGTTCTCGGTGCTGAGCATGGGGCCCGCCCCGCCATGGTGGCGCTGGAGCAGCCCCTGGTCGGTCAGGGCGTTGATGTCGCGGCGGATGGTCTGGGGGGTGACGTCGAAGGTTTCGGCCAGGGTGCCGATGGCCATGAACCCCTGTTCCCTGACCAGGGTCACGATCCTGTCGCGGCGGCCCCGGACCGAGGCGTGCCGACCGCTCTTCTCTCCGGTCCCGGCGGGGGCCGGTGATGTCATGTTCTGTTTCATGAGGTGTTCGCTTTGTTCGATTGTGAACGGAAAACCGCCCGCTATTGTGTTGGAAAGTGAAAATTGATAGTGACCAATCCCTGGTTTTGGGATAAGATCATCCGTAATTTTGATTTGGAAAGATGATTTTTGTTCATATCATGTTCGTTTTTTTGCTACAAGAGAAAATGAAACTCTGCACTGCGTGATTCGGTGAAGAAAGAGGTCGGAAGGACGATGGAGATCATGGAAACCCGGGTACTCATACTCGGCGGCGGGGCGACCGGGACCGGTCTGGCCCGCGACCTGGCCCTGCGGGGCGTGGACTGCCTGCTGGCCGAGCGCCGCGACATCAACGCGGGGGCCTCGGGCGGCAACCACGGGCTGCTGCACAGCGGGGCGCGCTACGTGGCCTCGGACGCGGCCGCGGCCATCGAGTGCCGCGAGGAGGGCGAGCTGCTCAAGCGTCTCGCCCCCCAATGCATCGAGGACACGGGCGGGCTGTTCGTGGCCGTTGAGGGCGACGACGAAAACTACATCGCGAATTTCGAGTCCATGTGCGCGGCCAGCACCGTGCCCACGCGTCCCCTGGACCTCGCCGAGGCCCGCCACCTGGAGCCTACGCTGTCGGGCCGGCTGATCGCGGCCTACGCGACCGAGGACGCCTCCGTGGACCCGTTCATGCTCTCGCTCGACAACCTCGCCCAGGCCGTGGACCGGGGAGCGCGCTATCTGCGCAACGCCAAGCTGGTGGAGTTCGAGGTGGACGGCGGGCGTATTCGGCGCTCCGTCTTCCTGAACCAGACGACCGGCGAGCGGTTCGCGGTCGAGGCCGAGATCGTGGTCAACGCCACGGGCGCCTGGGCGGGCATGGTCGCCGCCCTGGCCGGGGCGCACATCGACATCCTCTATTCCTCGGGCAGCCTGCTGGTCACCCAGGACCGGTTGACCACCCGCGTGGTCAACCGGCTGCGCAAGGCCGCCGACTCGGACATCCTGGTGCCCGGCGGCACGGTCTCGGTGCTGGGGACCACCTCGGTGACCATCGATTCGCCCGACCTGTGCCGCCCGACCGTGGCCGAGGCCGACGCCATCATCGACGACGCCCGGGCCATGATCCCGGTGCTGGAGACCACCCGCTACATCCGGGCCTATGCCGGGGTGCGCCCCCTGGTGATGGTGGCCGGGGCCGGGGACGCGCGCAGCGTGAGCCGCAATTTTTCCCTCATCGACCACGAAAGGGACCATGTGGACAACTTCGTGACCATCACCGGCGGCAAGCTGACCACCTACCGGCTCATGGCCGAGCGGACCGGGGACCTGGTCTGCGCCAAGCTCGGCGTGGACGCGCCCTGCGCCACCCGCACCGTGCCGCTGCCCGCCTCGACCAAGGGCGAGTGGACCGAGCCGGGCCTCGGGCCCCGGCGCTGGATCGGCGAGCGCGATGGGGACGACATCATCCTGTGCGAGTGCGAGATGGTCTCGCGCAAGGCGGTCAACCAGATCATCGACGGCATGGACGGACAGTACGGCTCCTCCCTGCTGAACAGCATCGGGCTGCGCAGCCGCGTGGGCAAGGGGCCGTGCCAGGGCGGGTTCTGCGGCCTGCGCGTCACCGGCCACCTCTATGACGAGGGGTACGTGTCCGAGCGCCGGGGCGTGCACGAGATGCACGCCTTCACCCGCAGGCGCTGGCGCGGGCTCCGGCCGGTGCTCTGGGGGCTGCCCCTGGTCCAGGCCGACCTCCAGGAGGCCCTGTACTGCGGGGCCCTGGACCTGGACCTGGAGCTGGAAGCGGACGTGCGCGACGACGGAGGTGACCTGTGAGTATGGACACCCATGACGTCATGGTCATCGGCGCGGGCTTCGCGGGCATGGCCGCCGCCCTGTTCGCGGCCAGGGCCGGGCTCTCCGTGGCCCAGTCCGGCGTGACCGGCGGCATCGACTTCAGCACCGGCTTCATCGACCTCATGGGGGTGCACCCGGTGGCCGAGGGCGTCCGCTGGGACGACCCGTGGGCGGCGGTCGAGGCCGTGTCCAGGGACTGCGCGAAGCATCCCTACGCCCGCATGAACCGGCCGGACATGGAAGCGGCCATCGACGGATTCACGGATTTCCTGGCCGCCCAGGGGCTCGAGTACACCGGGCACGCGGACCGCAACTGCCGCGCGCTGACGCCCGTGGGCACGGTCAAACGCACCTGGCGCGTGCCGCGCACCGCCTGGAAGGGCGTGCTCGCCCTGGAGAGCGGCGCGCCCACGCTCATCGCGGATTTTCACGGGCTGAAAGGGTTCAGCGGCCGCCAGCTGGTCGAGATGCGCAAGGCCATCTGGCCCGGCCTGCGCGCCGTGCGCGTGACCTTCCCCCGGGGCAGCGGCGAGCTCTATCCCGAGCACATGGCCTGGGCCCTGGCCGATCCCAAGTACCGGGTGAAGCTGGCCGAGGCCGTGGCCCCGCACCTGGGGGACGCCGAGTACCTGGGCTTCCCGGCCGTGCTCGGGCTGGTCGATCCGGGCCGGGTCGTCGCCCACCTGGAGGAGCTGACCGGCAGGCAGGTCTTCGAGATTCCGACCATCCCGCCGTCCATCGCGGGCCCGAGGCTGCGCGGGGCCTTCGACCGGGGGCTGCCCGGACTCGGCGTGCGCACCCTGTCCCAGGCCACGGTGACCGAGGCCGAGATGATCGAGGACGGCTTCCGTTTCGTGGTCGGCCGTGGCGGTGGGCGGACCGAGGTCCGCGCGAAGGCGGCCATCCTGGCCACGGGTCGCTTCTTCGGCAAGGGGCTTGCGGCGGACCGCCACGCCATCCGCGAGGCGGTCTTCGACCTGCCTGTGGTCCAGCCCGAAACCCGGGAGCAGTGGCACAACCGGGAATTCTTCAACACCGAAGGCCATGGGGCCAACGCCGCCGGGATCGAGGTCGACGACCTGTTCCGGCCGCTCGGCCCGGACGGTGGCCCCGCGCACGAACGGCTGTTCGCGGCCGGGGCCATCCTGGCCCATCAGGACTGGATGCGCATGAAGTGCGGGGCCGGGCTGGCCATCACCTCGGCCTGGCGCGCGGTACAGGGGCTGGTGCAGGGAGCTGATTAAAACGTCTCAAGGATAACAGTATGGATTTCTTGGACATCGGTTTGATTGTCGCCTCCGTGGTCTGCGTCGCCTTCCTGGCCCGCAGGGTGGCCCGCTGGCGGTCCGGTCCGGGCGCGGAACACCCCTTCCGCAGGCCGTGGACGGCCAGGGCGCTGGCGGCCGGAATCAAGTACGTTGTCCTGGACGTCCTCCTGCTCCGGCGCACGGCCCGCACCGGCCCGGTGCGCTGGCTGGCCCACTGCCTGGTCTTCTACGGCTTCATGGGGCTGCTCCTGTTTCATGCCATGGGCGGCCTGGTCACCGCCAATCTCTTTTCCGGCTACGAGCCCACGCTCAACCCCTGGCAGTTCCTGCGCGACCTGCTGGGCGGGCTGGTTCTCATCGGGCTGGCCCTCATGGTCGTGCGCCGCATGCGCGACCGGCGGCTCCGGGCCCTGACCCGGTTCCAGGACTGGGCCCTGCTCTTCGTGGTCGGCTCCATCGTCGGCTCCGGGATTCTGCTCGAGGCCTCCAAGATCATATCCCCGGCCATGTTCGACGCCATGGTCGCCGAATATGGCGTGTACCAGGGCGGCCCCGAGACCACCGCGCTCCAGGCCGCCTGGGCCGACCGCTTCGGCGTGGTCTTTCCCTCGGACCGTCTGGTCTCGCCGGAGCGGGTCAGGCAGGGGCTGGAGGTCAACGACGAGAGCTGTTCGGCCTGCCACAGCGACACGGCCTCGGCCTTCATCGCCAAGCCCCTGGCCGCGGCCCTGACGCCCCTGGCCCCGGCCATGAACCGCAGCCGGGCGGACCGCGTCTTCTGGTACGTGCACATCCTTTTCTGCCTGATCGGGCTGGCGGCCCTGCCCTACGGCAAGTTCCTGCACCCCCTGGCCACCCCGGCCAACCTGGCCGTGCGCGCCGGGCGGCGCGACCACGACCGTCCCGGCGGCGTCGCGGCCCGTGGCCTCGGCCTGGACGCCTGCACCCGCTGCGGCGAGTGCTCCCTGCATTGCAGCGTGGCCCCGTCCTTCGCCGTGCTGGGCAACCGGGACATCCTGCCCTCGGAAAAGCTCGCCTTCCTCAAGGCGTTCCGGGACGGCGAACTGTCGGGCCTGGGGCTGGAGCGGTTCGCCGAGGGCAGCCGCATCTGCACCGAGTGCCTGCGCTGCACTGACATCTGCTCGGCGGGCATCAACCTCCAGGATTTGTGGCTCGCCTCCAAGATCGAGGCGACAGCGTCGGTGCCGGACCCGAACCAGGCGGTCCGGGCCATGACCGTCCAGGCCCGCAGCGCTATCTGCTGCCGCATCGAGCCCGAGGGACTGGCCGACAACCGCGAGTCGTTCTGGGCCTGCGTGCAGTGCACCACCTGCACCAGCGTCTGCCCGGTTGTGGCCGTCAGCGACGACCCGTCGCGCGATCTGGACCTCCTGCCCCAGCAGGTCATGAACCTGCTGCGCATGGGGCTCAAGGACGAGACCCTCGGGGCGCGCATGGTCTGGAGCTGCACCACCTGCTACAAGTGCCAGGAGCATTGCCCGCAGGACATCCGCGTGGCCGACGTGCTCTATGAACTGCGCAACACGACCGCCGCGCGGCTGCGCCAGGCCGGGGGCGAGGAGGGCTGATGCGCTACGCCTATTTCCCGGGGTGCAAGATTCCCCACCATCTGCCCCAGTACGGGACCTCGGTCCGGGCGGTCTGCCGGGCCCTGGACGTGGAGCTGGTTGATCTCGAATTCAACTGCTGCGGCTACCCCGTGCGCCACGAGAGCGAGCTGGCCTCCGTGTTCTCGGCGGCGCGCAACTTCGCCCTGGCCGAACGGGCCGGGCTGGGGATCATGACCCCGTGCAAGTGTTGCTTCGGCAACCTCCGGTACGCGGCATCGCGCCTGCACGAGAACCCGGTCCTGGCCGGCGAGGTGGAGCGGCTGTTGGCCCGCGAGGGGCTGGCCCTGCCAAGCCGCATGGATGTACGCCACCTGCTCACCGTGCTGGACCGCGACGTGGGAGCCGCAACCCTTGCCGAGCGGGCGACTCTGCCCCTGTATGACCTCAAGGTGGCCTGCCACTATGGTTGCCATGCGCTGCGGCCGGGCAAGGTCACCGGGTTCGACGATCCCCTGGCCCCCACCGTATTCGAGCGCGTGGTCGCCGCACTGGGGGCCGAGACGGTCGACTGGGCCCTGCGGGTGGAGTGCTGCGGCCATCCCCTGCGCGGCCGCGACGAGGTCATCAGCGAATCGCTCATGCGCCGCAAGCTGGAGAGCGCGGACGACGCCGGGGCCCATGTCCTGGCCACGGCCTGCACCTACTGCCAGTTGCAGTTCGACGTGGAGCGGGACCGCCATCCGTTCAGAAGTCCCTGGCGGGCCATGGTCCCGGCCGTGCTCGTCAGCCAGCTGGTCGGCAAGGCGCTGGGGCTCGGCGAGGAGCAGTTGGGCCTGGGCCGCAACCGCATCCGTCCGCCCAAACCGGTTTTGTCCAAAGACGTTTCGTGATATGCGGGGGACTCCCCATACCGTGAGCACAAGGAGCAGGAAACATGGCCAGATACGTCGGAGCCGTCGACTCGGGTACCACCAGCAGCCGGTTCATCATCTTTGACGAGCGGGGCCGCATCGTCGGCCAGGACCAGAAGGAGCACCGCCAGATCTACCCCAAGCCCGGCTGGGTGGAGCACGACCCCATGGAGATATGGCGCAACACCGGGGAGGTCATCCGGGGCGCGCTGACCAAGTCCGGACTCAAGGGCGGCGACCTGGCGGCCATCGGCATCACCAACCAGCGCGAGACCACCGTGGTCTGGGACCGCGCGACGGGCAAACCCTTTTACAACGCCATCGTCTGGCAGTGCACCCGGACCCACGACATCTGCAAGGGACTGACCGAGGAGGGCGGACAGGACCGCTTCCGCGAGGCCACCGGCCTGCCCGTGGCGACCTATTTTTCCGGCCCCAAGATCCGCTGGATTCTCGACAACGTGCCCGAGGCCAAGGCGGCCGCCGACCGGGGCGACGCCCTGTTCGGGACCATCGAGACCTGGATCATCTGGTGGCTGACCGGCGGGCCCAAGGGCGGGGCGCACGTGACCGACGTGACCAACGCCAGCCGGACCATGCTCATGGATCTGAAGACGCTTTCCTGGGACGAGGAGATCATGAAGATCATGGGCGTGCCCATGAGCGGGCTGGCCCGCATCGTGCCCTCGTCCGACGAAGGGACCTGGGGCCCGACCTCGGAGAGCGGCCCGCTCGGCGCGCGCGTGCCGGTCTGCGGCGCGGTGGGCGACCAGCAGGCCGCCCTGGTGGGGCAGACCTGCTTCGCGCCCGGCCAGGCCAAGAACACCTACGGCACCGGCTGTTTCCTGCTCATGCACACCGGGCACGAGCCCATCCAGTCCAGGCACGGGCTGATCACCACCCTGGCCTACCAGTTCTCCAACCGCAAGCCGTCCTACTGCCTGGAAGGGTCCATCGCCATCGCCGGGGCCCTGGTCCAGTGGCTGCGCGACAACTTGAAGATGTTCGAGTCCGCGCCCGAGGTCGAGGCCCTGGCCGCCAAGGTCGAGGACACCGGCGGCTCGTACATCGTGCCCGCCTTCTCCGGCCTGTACGCCCCGTACTGGAGGCCCGACGCGCGCGGCGTCATGGTCGGGCTGACCCGGTACATCAACCGCAACCACATCGCCCGGGCCGTGCTCGAGGCCACGGCCTACCAGACCAAGGACATCGTCGAGGCCATGAACCGCGACTCGGGCGTGGAGCTCAAGTCCCTCAAGGCGGACGGCGGCATGGTCTACAACGAGCTGCTCATGCAGTTCCAGTCCGACATCCTCAACGTGCCGGTGGTCCGCCCCAAGGTGGCCGAGACCACCTGCCTGGGCGCGGCCTATGCCGCGGGCATCGCCTCGGGCTTCTGGTCCGGGCGCGAAGAGCTCTACAACAACTGGGAAGAGGACAAGACCTGGCAGCCGAACATGGACGAGAAGGTCCGCGCCGAGAAATACGCCGGGTGGAAGAAGGCCGTGGAAAGGACCCTGGGCTGGGTGGAGTAAGCCGACAAAGGAAGGCGATATGGCGAGCGAAGCGAGATCGGGCGGGCGCATCCCCATGCTGGACGTGGCCCGGTTCCTGGGCATGTTCCTGGTCTACTACGGCCACGCCGTGGAGCGGATCATGTACCTCCAGAGCCCGGTGGCCACGGCCCAGTACAAGTTCATCTACTCCTTTCACATGCCGTTCTTCTTCCTGCTGGCCGGGTTCACCCTGGCCCCGGAAAAGGCGCGGCTGCCGGTGGGCCGCTTCCTCAAGCGGCTGGCCGCCTCCCGGCTGGTGCCCTATGCGGCCTTCTCGGCCCTGCTGCTGGGGTTGAGCCTGCTCTTCGCCGGGCATTTCCCGCTGCTCGACCTGACCAAGGGGGAGGAATACCTCAAGGGGCTGTGGTACACGCTCCTGGGCTTCCCCCTGTTCAACGTGCCCCTGTGGTTCCTGGCCGCCCTGGTCGCGGTGGAGCTCATCCACTTCGCGGTCGGCCGGTTCCTGGACACCACCCCGAGGATCATCGCGACGGCCGTGGCCTGCTACCTGGGCGGGTACTACCTGACCCTGCACGTCATGCTCCTGCCCGGCCCGACCTACTGGCTCATCCCGGAGGCCCCGGTGTCCTATGCCTTCTATCTGGTGGGAGTGCTCATGCGGCGGGAGTCCGTGTTCATCGGCGGGCAGCCCCGCTGGCGGTTCCTGGCCGGGGCCGGGCTGTGCCTGCTCGGCGTAGTCCTGACGTTTGACCTCAACCAGGGGCCGTTCCGCATCTTCCAGGCCGTGGTCGTCCTGGTCTCGGGGCACGGCAACGTCCTGCTCTTTCCCCTGACCGCCCTGATCGGCAGCTTGTTCCTGCTGCTCCTGGCCCGCAGCGTCGGGGCCAATCGGTTCCTGATGTTCCTGGGGGAGAACGTGCTCGTCCTGTTCTGCCTGAACGGGATCTTCTATCACTTCTTCAACGGCCCGTTCGCGGACTGGTACGTGGCCACCTTCCCGGACCACTGGGCGGCCGTGACCGCCGTGACCTTCGGGTTCACGGTGCTTTCGCTCGCGGCCTGCCTGCCCGCCATCTGGCTGCTCAAGCGCTATCTGCCGCAGCTGGTGGGCAAGCCCAGGGCCTCGGGGCCGCTGCTGCCGCGCCTGGTCTCGTAACCCGGTCCTACCAGGCCTTTTCCAGAATCCCGATCAGTTCGTCGCGGGTCAACTCGACCGGGTTGCCCTGCATGCTGCTCGCCTTGGCCGCCTGATCGGCCAGCAGGCCGAAGTCCGCGCGCGTAATCCCCAGCTCCCCGAGGGTGGGGATGGACAGGTCCGCGCACAGTTCGCCCACCCAGGCCGCGCCGTCCTCGGCGTCGCAGGTAACGTCCGCCGTCAGCATGACCGCTACCTCGCGGTAGGCGTGCAGGGACGGGGAGTCCGGGTCGCGCTCGCGCAGGGCGCACAGGTTGGCCTCCATGACGTGGGGCAGCAGGGCGGCGCAGACCGCGCCGTGGGGCGCGTGGCTCCTGCCGCCGATGGGCGCGGCGAATCCGTGCACCGCGCCGAGCCCCGCGTTGGCCAGGCAGATGCCGGACAGCAGGGCGGCCAGGGCCATGTCCTCGCGGGCCGACATGTCCTCGCCGTCCTCATAGGCCAGGGGCAGGGCCGTGGCCGCGCGCATGAGCCCCTCCCGGCACAGGGCGTCGGTCATGGGCGTACTCTTGCGGGAGACAAAGGCCTCCAGGAGCTGGGTCAGGGCGTCCATGCCCGTGGCCGCCGTGACCTTTGGCGGCATGCTGGCCGCGAGCTGCGGGTCGATCACGGCCAGGTCCGCGATCATCCCGGTGGAGCGCAGGCTGACCTTGACCCCGTGTTCCGGGCTGAGGAGCACGCCGTTGGCCGTGACCTCGGAGCCCGTGCCCGAGGTGGTCGGCGCGGTGATCAGCGGCACGGGCCGCTCGGTCAGCGGGTTCCCTTTGCCGACCACTTCCAGATAGTCGTAGATATCGCCGGTGTTGGTGATCAGCGCGGCCACGACCTTGGCCGTGTCCATGACCGAGCCGCCGCCTAGGCCGATGACCACGTCGCAGCCCGCCTCGCGGGCCGCCTCGGCCGCCTTGGCCGCGCCCACGGTGTCGGGTTCGCCGGACACGGGAATGACCAGGGGGGCGCACAGGGCCTGCGTGAGCCCGTCGATGAGCCAGCGGGCGCGCTCGGGGCTGCCGCCCGTGACCAGGCAGGGGCGGCTGCCCAGGGTCCCGGCCAGTTCCGGGATGCGCTGGGCCGCGCCGGTTGCAAAGAGGATTTTCGAGGCCGTGGCAAAGGTGAACTGCATGGGATCTCCCTGGTATGGATGGTCATGGCGTTGATGGCCGGACGATGGGGCAGGGTAGCACCGCGCTCCGCCCGATCGCAAGAAAAAGCCCCGGTCCGTCGAGCGGAACGGGGCGTGATTTCGTGATGGAAGCGTAAAACGGGATCAGTCGAGCTCCACGCCCAGGGCTTTCCACTGGGCGGCGGCCTCGGCTTCGGCCCGCTCGATGCGCTCCCTGTCCCACGGCTCGATGACCAAGGCCTCGGCCACCAGTTGCCAGAGGTATTTGACCTCGAACTTGCGGTCCTCATAGAACTTGGGGATGCGGCGCATGAGCTGGTCGCGGCAGTTGGAGCAGCCCACGACGACCACGTCGGCCCCGCTGTCCTCGATCTGCTGCTGCTTGATCCGGGCGTGCCAGGCCGACTGCTTCTCATAGGGCAGGGGCCACAGGCCGCCGCCCGCGCCGCAGCAGTAATTCTTCTCCCGGTTGGGGGTCAGCTCCACGAAGTCGTCCACGCACTGCTGCATGATCCAGCGCGGCTCCTCGAAGTACCCCTTGCCGAAGGAACGCTGCAGTTCGCGGCCGTGCTTGCAGGAGTCGTGGAAGGTGAACTTGCGGCCCGCGTGGACCGACTTGTCGAGCTTGATGCGGCCGTCCCGGATGACCTCCATGAGGTAGTCGTAGAGGTAGATGAAGTCGACGCGGTTCTCGGGATTCTCCTCGGCCAGCCTGGCCATGCCCTTGCGCGCCCCGTAGGAGCCGCCGCCGCAGTCGGGCATGATCATCCGCCCAATCTCGTGCTCCTTCATGTACTCGATCTTGCGCCGGGCCAGCTCCTTGTTGCCTTCCTCGTTGCCGGTGAACAGGGCCCAGTCCACGGCCTCCCAGTTCTTGCCGGGCACGGTCCAGTTCTCTTTGGCCGCGTAGAAGATCTTCCACCACCAGAACTGGTCCTCGAAGTCGCCGTACACTTCCTTGGAATTGGGGAAGAACAGGGTGTCCGCGCCCTGTTTGTCGATGGGCACGTAGAAGCCGGGGCATTCCTCCTCGGCCAGCTCGTTGCCCAGGTCGGCCATGGACTCGAAGTATTCCTGCTGCGGGATGGCCAGGTTGTTGCCGGTCTCCAGGTTGTTGAGCATGCCCTTGTGCAGGGAGCCCGGGACCTGGTCGCGGGGCCGCAGCCCCTTGAGCCTGCCCATGAGCGAGGTGATGTCGATGCCGCCGGGGCAGGCCCCGGTGCACCGGCCGCAACCCGTGCACAGCCACGGGAAATCCGAGGCCACGACCTCCTCGATCAGCCCGTTGGCCAGCATGCGCATGACCTTGCGCGCGTCCAGTCCGTCCAGCCCCGGCGCGCCGGTGGTCGGGCAGACGTTGGCGCAGGTGCCGCAGACCAGGCAGTTGGAGAAATTATAGTCGGCCAGGAATTCCGGGCCGTTGCAGGTGGTGCTTCGTTGCATTGTCATCCCTCGCTTGATGCGACCCCCCCACGCGCCGAAGGCCGGGAAGGCCCTGGTCGACAGCAAGGGGAAATCCCCCGTACCTGAGAGTTTCCGCCAAGTCAAAAGGGTGATTTTACCGGTGGGCGGGGGCTGCCGCACGTATCCGGGCGACGAGGCGGCGGGACCTGCAAGGCTTGCGCAATCCGGCGGTTTGAGTATCGTCTTGTGAACGCACGACAAATATCCGCAAGGAGAAGCGATGAGCGACAAGAATATTCCGTTCCAATCCATCGACTGGTCCACGGTCCCCCGCACGGAACACAAGGGGGAAACGGGCGTCGCCTACTGGCAGACGCTGCAATTCGACGGCCTGCGGGTCCGGATCGTCGAGTATTCCAAGGGATACAAGGCGGACCACTGGTGCGAGAAGGGGCACATCGTCCATTGCCTGGAGGGCGAGGTCGTCAATGAACGGCAAGGCGCGCCCAGTTCGACCCTGAAGCCGGGCATGTCCTACATCGTCTCCGACGAGCTGAGTTCCCATCGGTCGGTAACCGAGACCGGGGTCAAGCTGCTCATCATCGACGGCGATTTCCTGAGGCTGAAATCCTGACCGGGCATGGGCCGCGTCGCGTTCCGCCGGAAGTCGGCCGCCGTTAACCGCCGTCCCTGAACACGGCACCGGGTTCGGCCAGGACTTCGCTCAGCACGGCGATGTGGCATCGGTTGTCGCCCTCAAGGACAACAACGTGTCCAAGGCGTTGCAGGCCATCCTCCGCGACCCCGGGGCGGGCTGGACCATCGGGTCCCTGGCCTCGGCGGCGTCCTTTTCCCGAAGGTTCAAGCAGGAATTCGGCGTCGGCCCGGCGCGTACCGAAAGAACCGATAGCGGACGGCCGGTCTGGCTCCATCCGCTCGGGCTTTGCTCTTGCGATCATCTGTTCCGGTCCGTTCGGCATCCCTTGAAAGCTATTTTCTTCAACGAGTTACGATCCGCCCTCCTCCCGGCACATCCGCCACATGAGCAGCGTCTGCAGACCGCTCAAGCCCACGAAATACCAGACCCAGCCGGGCAGGCCGAGGAACAGGGGCGTGCGGTCGGTCCATTGCCAGTAGTCGCAGGCCGCCAGCAGGAGCAGTCCGAAGGCCGCCGTCCATTTCCGGGACGAGCCGGACCATTGCCAGGAGAATCCGGCCCCGCTGAACAGGTGGACCAGAATGTACGCCCCGAAGGCCACGCCCATGACCGGGATGGCGGGCAGGACGGACATGTCGCCGGGACCGGCCAGGGCGAACCAGATCATGGCCGCCTCGCCCGACAGGATGGAGGCGATGGCGGGCAGGGCGCGGGGGCGATTCAGGTACAGGCCGCAGACGATGGTCGGGAAGAGCACGGCCAGTCCGGTGAAGGTCTGGGTGGCAATCCTGAGGATGCTGCCGGGCGGGTTGATCGCCAGGGCGTATCCGGCCGCCGCCAGGCAGCAGACGAAGATGCGCCCCACCGTGGACGAGCCGGGTTTGCCGCCGGTGAAGAAGGGGTACACGTCGCGGGTGAAGATGGAGGACAGGGTCAGCAGCTGTGAGTCCATGGTCGACATGAGCGCGGCCAGCCCGGCAGTCAGGACCAGCGCGCCCATGAAGTCGCCGCCCACCGAGGTCATCAGCAGGGGGACGATGGCGTCCGCCTCCTTGCCGTGCAACCCCGGGAAGTCGAGCCGTCCGAGCACGCCGAGGAGCACGGGCATGGCGAAGACCACGGTGCAGATGAGCGGGTAGAGGAGCATGGTCCGCTGCAGCGCCTTCTCGTCCCTGGCCGTGTAGAACCGCTGGAAGAGCTGCGGGAACATGGGGTCGCAGAAGAACCACAGCAGGATGTAGGACAGCCAGATGCCCGGTCCGAACCGGCCCAGTCCGCCGGGCCGAGAGAACAGCTCGGGGTCGGCCTGGAGCGCCTGGCCCATGGCCTGGGCGAACCCGCCGTGGTGGGCGGCGGCCATGACCAGGGCGGCGGCCAGCATGACGACCATGATCAGCCCCTGGAGGGTGTCGGTCCATGCCACGGAGCGCAGCCCGCCGCGCAGGGTGTAGGCCAGGATGACCAGGGTGACGATGCCCGCGCCCGCCGCCTGGGGCAGTCCGATCAGCTGGTTGAGCACGTACCCGCCCGCCATGGGCTGCAGGGCCAGGTAGGGGATGGTGAAGACGACCATGACCAGGGCGAACAGGCCGGACAGGGGGCGGCTGCCGTACCGGTGCTGGACCAGTTCCGAGGGCGTGATCAGCTCGTGCAGCCTGCCCAGCCGGTTGACGCGCTCGCCGATGAGCCGGAAGGTCAGGGCCATGAATCCGGTGCCGAATCCCATGACCGGGAAGAAGGCCAGCCCGTGCAGGTAGCCCGCGCCCGAGGCCCCGAACACGGTGAAGGCGCTGAAGTTGGTGGCCGCCATGGAGCCGAGCAGGACGAACAGCCGGAGCCTGCGCCCGGCCAGGAAATACTCCGTGGGCGAGTCCTGGACCCGGCCCCGGATGTACAGCCCGAGACCGAGCATGGCGACGATGTAGGTGACGAGGACGAGCAGTTTGCCCAGCATGAATTCCCCCTGTTGGTCGTTGGACACAAAAAAAGGCCATCCCGATGTGGTCGGGATGGCCTTTGGCCTGGCATAACCATGAGGAAACCGTGGCACCGCTCGATCGGTCCGCGATTTCCTGTGCGGATGGTTAGGGGAAAAACGGACCGGCGTCAATCCCGCCGTCTTGATGAAAATCCCGGCAATCCGTCATGTTCCGGGCCTGCTGCCCGGCTTCATTTTTTACGGCACCGGGGCCAGGGCGGCCTCGCGGACCATGGCCCGCATGCCCGTGGCCAGGGACGCGCCGGTACCGCCCCAGCCCGGCACCTCGGCCAGGCCGTCGAAGATGCGCGCCGCGCCGGTCCAGTCCCGCTCGGACCAGCGGATCTCCCCGGCCAGGAGCAGGAGCGCGCCCCGGAGCCGTTGCGCGGTCCGGTTCGACGCCGGGGGCCGGATGTCCTTTACCGCGTCGAGCAGGCCGTTCACGGCGGCTTCCCCTTTGCCCGCGTCCCGGAGAATGCGCCCGCGCAGCAGGGCGGCGCGCAGGGCCTGCTCCACGGCGGCGGGCGTCTTTTCCGTCTCCCTGTCGAACTTGTCCAGGGCGTCCAGAGCGTCCCGGCCCCGTCCGGCCAGCCGGAGCAGTTCAGCCCGGCGCAGGGCCGCGTCCGGCCGGTCGGTCGCGGCCAGGCAGCGGGCCGCCTCGGCATGGGCGTGGCCCAAAGCGTACAGGGCTGCCAGCTCCTCCGATTCGCCGGTCGATTCGCCGGGCGAGTTGCCGTCGGGCCGCAGTGCCCTAGCGGTCTCCAAGGCGGATGCGGCGGCCAGGGGGTCGCCCTGCCGGGCGAGCACGCGGCCGAGCAGGGTCCAGGCAGCCGGGTCGCCGGGGTGGCTGCGGGCGCAGGCGCGGCTGCGGGCCAGGGCGTCCTCGGGCCGGTTCAGCCGCTGGCAGCAGTACACGGCCATGGAGGACCAGGCCACGGGTGCGTCGCCGTCCGCATGCTCGGCGCGGTCCAGCAGGCGCAGCGCCTCCTGGAAATGGTTCAGGCGGGCCCGTGCGGCCCCGGCCATGGCCAGCAGGGCCGGTTCCCGCGCTCCCTCGGGTTGCAGGCCGTAGGCCCGCTCCAGGGTTCGGGCCGCCTCCGCCAGGTGTTTTTCGTTGAACTGCAGGATGCCCAGGTTGCGCAGGGTGCCGGGGTCGTCCGGGTACAGGGCGGCCGTCCTCCGGTAGGTGGCCAGGGCCGCGCCGTGGGCCCCGGTCCGCTCCTGGGCCCAGGCCAGGTGGTCGAGGACCGCCAGGGGCGGGTGCGACTCGTCGGCCACGGGCAGGAGCCGCTTCACGGCCCCGGCCGGGTCGCCCTTGTCCAGGAGCGCGCGGGCCTCGGTCACGGCGGCGTACTGCGCCGGGGTGAGCCGCTCGTCCCTGTCGCGGGCCGCGTGGCAGGGAACGGGGAAACTGACCGCCAGAGCCGCCAGCAGGAGGCAGATCAAGGCGGAAAGCGGGCCGGGCCGCATTGTCTGAAGTTGCCGCCCGGTCATCGGTCCAGCCTGAAGCGTATGGGGATGTCGATGCGCACGGCCACCGGGCGGCCCAGCCTGGTGGCGGGCGAGAAGGTCCAGCCGCGCACGGACTTGAGGGCTTCGTCGTCGAACACGCCCGCCGGTTCCGACTCGACCACCTCGGCCTCCCGCACCCGGCCGTACTCGTCCACCAGGACCCGGACCAGGACGTGGCCCTGGGTGCCGGTCCGCCGGGCGGACGCGGGATAGTACGGGTCCAGGCGGGTCAGCACGCGCGGCGGCCGGTCGAAGACCGGCCGGCCCGGACCGGCCGGGACGACGCCGGGCCCCTCGGGCGCGGCCAGGGGCAGGCCTGATGCGTCGGGCAGCCCTTCCAC